>JAKSBI010000839.1 GCA_022361215.1 Hyphomicrobiales bacterium
CCGTCCCACAACAGCCGAGCGCCGCCATCGGCGAGCCGTTACAGGTGGAGGAGCCCACAGTGCCGGAGCCCTCCACGGTGCCACGCCGCCGAACCCGGCGGCCCAGCGCAGACGTCTTCGACCAGTTCGCGAACTGACCGGCGCCGGACGGGGTCCATGGTGTGAGGGGGCTCGTCCACCCCACTCCCGCGGGCACGGGAATGACGGGGGAGGTGGCGTCGGACGCCGCGAGCGGGTCTCATCGGCCTTTCAGCGCCAGCCGGCGATAGTGGTCCAGGAGATAGAGGCGAATGGCTCCGGAGAGGCCGATCCCGTCCCGGCCCGCATCGATCTCCGCGACCAGCTCGGTCACGGAGCGGCCCTGAGCTGTCGCCACCTCCTTCAGCGCGGCCCAGAACCCGTCCTCGAGCGAGATGCTTGTGCGGTGACCGGCGATCGTCAAAGAGCGCTTGCGGGCGCGGCCTGGCATGGCTGCGGCAGTCAGGCGCTCGGTCCGATCATGTCCTCGGGCCGGACGATCTGGTCGAACTCCTCTTCCGTGACAGCGCCGAGGCGGAGCGCCTCCTCGCGCAGCGTGGTGCCGTTCTTGTGCGCGGCCTTGGCGATCTCGGTGGCCTGGTCGTAGCCGATCTTGGGCGCGAGCGCGGTGACCAGCATCAGCGAGCGCTCCATGAGCGCGGCGATCTCGCTCTCGTTGGGTTCGATGCCGACGATGCAGTTGTCGGTGAGGCTGACGCAGGCGTCGGCCAGGATGCGGATCGACTGCAGCACGTTGTAGGCCATTACCGGCTTGAACACGTTCAGCTCGAAATGCCCCTGGCTGCCGGCCACGGTCACCGCGGTGTGGTTGCCCATCACCTGTGTGCAGACCATGGTGGCGGCCTCGCACTGGGTCGGGTTGACCTTGCCCGGCATGATCGACGAGCCCGGCTCGTTCTCCGGCAGCGACAGCTCGCCGAGGCCGGAGCGCGGCCCCGATCCGAGCAGGCGGATGTCGTTGGCGATCTTGAACAGGCTCGCCGCCAGCACGTTCAGCGCGCCGGAGAGCTCCACATGCGCGTCATGGGCGGCCAGGGCCTCGAACTTGTTCTCGGCCGTCACGAAGGGCAGCTTGGTGATGTCGGCGACATGGGCGGCGAAAGCCTCCGCGAACCCGGCCTTGGTGTTCAGGCCGGTGCCGACCGCGGTGCCGCCCTGGGCCAGGGGATAGAGGCGCGGCAGCGTGTCCTTGACGCGCGCGATGCCGAGGCGCATCTGAGCGGCGTAGCCCGAGAACTCCTGTCCGAGCGTCAGGGGCGTGGCGTCCTGGAGATGGGTGCGGCCGATCTTGATGATGCCGGCCCAGGCCTCCGCCTTCCGCTCCAGCGCCGCCGCGATGTGCTCGAGCGCCGGCAGCAGCCGGTGATGCACCTCTTCCACCGCCGCGATGTGCATGGCCGTGGGGAAGGTGTCGTTCGAGGACTGCGATCGGTTCACGTGATCGTTGGGGTGGATGGGGGCCTTGGAGCCCATCTCGCCGCCCAGGATCTCGATTGCGCGGTTCGCGATCACCTCGTTGGCGTTCATGTTGGACTGGGTGCCCGAGCCGGTCTGCCAGACCACCAGCGGGAAATTGTCGTCGAGCTTGCCGTCGATGACGTCGTCGGCCGCCGTCGCGATGGCGTCGCCGAGACGGCTCTCCAGCTTGTCCTGCGCCATGTTGGTCAGCGCCGCCGCCTTCTTGATGATGCCGAGCGCGCGCACCAGAGGGACGGGCAAGGTCTCGCCGCCGATCTTGAAGTTGCCCAGGGAGCGCTGCGTCTGGGCGCCCCAGTATTTGTCGGCGGGAACCTCGAGGGGTCCGAAGGAGTCGGTCTCGGTGCGTGTGTTCGTCATGCGTGGAAGTCCTTGTTGGGCGCTCGAGCGTGCAGGGGATGTAGCGCAGCGGGCGAGGCTTTGGAAGCGGGTCTTGGCGCATCCCGGCCGGGCCGGCCGCGCGCCTTGGATTGAGATGCGGGACGGTGCAGGCCGTTTCGGCACCGAAGACGGCCGCGGGTGCCCGCGGCGTGGGCGCCGACAGCGACGGGAGAGGCGTTGACGGCGCTAGCGCTTGCGGAAGGCGTCGAGCTCGACGACGTCGGCGACCTGCGTGTCCTGCTGCGGCTCGGGTGCGTTGACCGCCTCGTCCACGGACTCGCCCAAGGGCTCGTCGGCGCCGTGGCCGGCGACCATCGGCAGGCCGGCCGGCTCGTCGGTCTCGTCGACCAGCCCGACCGCGGGTCCGGCCCGGCTGGAATCGTTGGCAGGCCCGGAGGAGCCGAACTGGAGGCCGAACTGGACGCTTGGATCGAAGAACGCCTTGACCGAAGAGAAGGGGACGACAAGCCGTTCCGGAATGTTGTTGAAGGAGAGCTTGACCTCGAAGCGCTCGTCCGTGACCTCCAGATCCCAGAACTGATATTGCAGGACGATGGTCATCTCGTCCGCGTACTGGTCCTTCAGCCGCTTGGAGAGCGAGACCCCGTCGGCGCGCGTGTCGAAAGCGATATAGAAGTGGTGATCCCCCGGGAGCCCGGTCTTTGCCACACCCTGCAGTACGGTTCGGACGACGCCGCGCAAGGCCTCTTGCGCCAGGACGTCGTATTGGATCTGATCGTCAGCCATTGCCCTCTAAACGCTTTACTCTTCTCCGCCGCCGTCGAGCCTAAGGACGACTGCCCCGATGAGTGGAGGGCTTCTGTTGCCCGGTGCCCTCCGAAACCGCGCCCAGCCTTGCGAAAGGCTAGGACTTCAATTTCAGGCTATCGCACTGCTTACGCAGCGAGACGAGCCTCCGCATAGTTGTCGTTTGCAACTATTTGGGTGGCCCGATAACGGTGGAGCCATGCCGGGCGAAAGCACACTCTTTACACCCTCGTCGATCCTGTTTCGCCCCCATCGGCCGGCACCGTCGGGCGAAATCCGAGGTGCGAATTGGTGGAGGCGCCGGGTACTGCCCCCGGGTCCGAATGGCTTATTCCAGTGGCCGTTTATCGCCATAGTCAGCCGAAGCTAACACGAAAAATATATGGTCACATGACGGCAAAAAAAAGGTTGATTTCCGCCGTATGTGGATCGAATCGACTGATTTTTCCGGATTATCCGGTGCCCGCCGCCTCGAACCGGAAACCGCGCCCGTAGGTACGGGAATGACGGGAGAGAAGCGGATGAGCCGTATGAAACGGGACGGGCGCTAGGGCCTGTGGACATTCACGTTGCGGTGCTGGCGGTGCGCCGGGGCTTCGATGTCTGGGAGCCGGTCTTCGCCGGGGCGTCGTCATGCCCCTCGGCGTGCGCCCCATTGCCGCGCGCTGCCGCCTTCAGGGGATCGGCGGACCGCCGCGACGATCCTTCGAAGCTGGCGCCGTCCTCGACGGCCAGCGACTGATGATAGATGTCGCCCTCGACGGTCGCGTTCGATTGCAGGGTCACGCGAATGCCGTGGATGTCGCCCTGCAGCCGTCCGTTGACGATGACGTCCTCTGCCGTCACCTCTCCGATAATGTGCGCGGACGGGCTGATCACCAGCTGGGTGCACTGGACATCGCCCTCGATCCTGCCCTCGACCTGCAGCTCGCCGTCGGAGGCGACGTTGCCCACGACCTTCAGCTCGCTGCCGATGACCGAGCTCTGCAAGGTCTTCGGCCGTGCGGCAGGCGTGCTGCTCGAGGCAACGGATGACGCGGCCGCCGGCGGAGCGACGGAGTCGACCGACCGCGATTCGGGCGCGGTGACATTGCCGCCGCCCTTCTGTTCCGGCCGTTTGGTGAACATGTTTCAACTCTCCAGACGCCAAGCCCGAGGCACTTTGGCGGAGAGTGCCTGTTCGGGGCGGGTTGTGCAACAAGACATGTTCGCGATGGTGAACTGCCCTTTGTGCCAGTTTGTCACAGTCGCCGGCCGCCATGGTAAACGCGGCTGTGGCATCACCAGCCTTCGCTGCCCGGCGCGCCCTTGAAGGGGCCTTGCAGGTCCGAGGTGATCCAGCCGCCGTAGAAATCGCCCGGCTGCGCCTGGACCGTCTCGCCACCGACCGTGCAAGCGTCCACCGCGCGGGGATAGAATGCCAAATAGTCCTCCAGCGGGAAATAGTCCGACAGCGGATCGGGGAAGCTCCAGGCGGCGGCTGCGCTCGCGCGCCCCTCGACGGCGATGTCCCAGTAGACGGCCCAGCCCTTGAACTCGCACAGCGTCTTGCGCGCATTGGGGCGGAGCAGGGTCATGTCCGTGTCCTCCGGCGGAAAATAGTAGCCCGGCGCCAGGCTGGTCTCGAGCACGCGCAGGCCGCGCGTGGTCTCGGCGACGGTGCGGTCCGCGAACACGACCTTGAGCGGCAGCGACACGGGCTCGAGCCGCGGCGGCCGGGGATAGTCCCAGACGGATTCCATGACTTCTCGTCGGTGCCCTTTCCTTGCGCGCCCGAGCATAACCGGTTTGCCCCCGGTGCCGGCAAGGATTCGGCTTTCAACAGTGTTTGATTAGCCGTGGATGATACGTCCGTCCCCGGCGTCGCGCCCTCCCGGTCGCCCGGGAATCGGGCTAGAGTGGGGCCCATGGAGCAATATCACGATCTTCTGCGCCGCGTGCGCGACGAAGGGGTCCGCAAGGACGACCGCACGGGCACCGGCACGCTCAGCATCTTCGGCCACCAGATGCGCTTCGATCTGGCCCAGGGCTTTCCGATCCTGACCACCAAGAAGCTGCATCTGAGGTCCATCATCCACGAGCTGCTCTGGTTCCTGCAGGGCGACACCAACATCCGCTACCTGAAGGAGCACGGGGTGCGGATCTGGGACGAATGGGCGGACGAGAACGGCGACCTCGGCCCGGTCTACGGCCATCAGTGGCGCTCCTGGCCGCTGCCGGATGGCGGCCATTTCGACCAGATCGGCCATGTGCTGGAGAGCCTCACGTCCGATCCGGACTCCCGGCGGCATATCGTCTGCGCCTGGAACGTGGCCGATGTCGAGAACATGGCGCTGCCGCCCTGCCATTGCCTGTTCCAGTTCTACGTGGCCGACGGCCGGCTCTCCTGCCAGCTCTATCAGCGCTCGGCCGACATCTTCCTGGGCGTGCCCTTCAACATCGCCTCCTATGCGCTGCTTACCCTGATGGTGGCGCAGGTCACGGGCTACGAGCCCGGCGACTTCGTGCACACCTTCGGCGACGCCCACCTCTATCTCAACCATCTGGAGCAGGCCGAGCTGCAGCTCACCCGCGAGCCGAAGGCGCTGCCGCGCATGGAGATCAACCCGGAGGTGCGCTCGCTGTTCGACTTCGTCTACGAGGACTTCACGCTGGTCGGCTACGAGGCGCATCCTCACATCCCGGCCACCGTCTCGGTCTAGGTCTGGCGTCCGATGCCGGCACCGGCGCGCCTGGTCATGGTTGTCGCCGTCGCCGAGAACGGCGTCATCGGCCGGCAGGGCGATCTGCCGTGGCGGCTGTCGTCCGACCTGAAGCTGTTTCGCCGCCTGACCCTGGGCAAGCCCCTGATCATGGGGCGCAAGACCTTCGAGTCCATCGGCAAGCCGTTGGACGGCCGCGACAACATCGTGGTCACGCGCAACCCGGATTTCGACGCGGCCGGGACCCTCGTGGCGGACAGTATCGAGGCCGCGCTGCACCTGGCGCGCGACTGCGCGGGCGCCCGGGGGGCGGACGAGATCGCCGTCATCGGCGGCGCGCAGATCTACCGGGCGGCAATGCCCTATACGGATCGCATCTATCTGACCCGGGTGCACGCCGCGCCGGAGGGGGACACGGTCTTTCCCGGCCTCGCCGAGGCGGACTGGCGCGAGGCGGCGCGCGAGCCGTTCGCCGCCGGGCCCAAGGACGACCACGACTTCACCCTGGTAACGCTGGAGCGGTTGCGGCCGCCCGACGAGGCCCCGCGCGGCGCGGCGTAACGCATCCGTGAGCGAGGCGCTACGGCGCGTTGCAAGGGGGTGATGAGTGTCCTATAACCCAACCGACTTCGTTGGCCCATGCGTGCAAAGCGGCAAGATGGACGTGGCTGCTGGAACGATTGATCAGCAGGCGGTTGGGCCCAAGACATTCAGCACAGATACAGGACGATTGAAATGCCCTGGAGCAGTCAGAACGGCGGTGGCGGTTGGAAAAGTGGCGGCGGCGGTGGCCCCTGGGGTCAGCGGCCGGGCGGCGGTGCGCCGTCGCCGGATCTCGAGGAGCTGCTGCGCAAGGGACAGGACAGGCTGAAACAGGCCATGCCCGGCGGCGGCGGCCGCATGGGCGGCCCGGTCCTGATCCTGGCCGCGCTTGTCGGCCTCGGACTCATCGGTTTCTTCGGCTTCACAGTCCGCGTGAACCCGGACGAGCAGGGCGTGGTCCTGCGTTTCGGCGAGTATCACGAGGTGTTGACGCCGGGCCTGAACTTCCGCTGGCCCTATCCCATCGATACCGTCTACCTGCCGAAGGTCACGCGTGTGAACCGCACCGAGATCGGCATGCGCGGCACGGTGGACGTGCGCGGCACCTCCACGGCGGTGCGCGACGTCGCCGAGGAGAGCCTGATGCTCACCGGCGACGAGAACATCGTCGACGTGGACTTCGTGGTGTTCTGGCGCATCAAGGACGCCGCCGACTTCCTGTTCAACATTCAGAACCCGGCGCGCACCGTGAAGCAGGTGGCCGAAAGCGCCATGCGCGAGGTGGTGGGCGAGAGCGACATCCAGCCGATCCTGACCCAGGCGCGCCAGAAGACCGAGGCTGCGGTGCAGACCCTGATGCAGCAGACGGTCGACAGCTACCAGACCGGCATCGTCATCACCCAGGTGCAGCTCCAGAAAGTCGACCCGCCCGCCCAGGTGATCGACGCCTTCCGCGACGTGCAGGCGGCCCGGGCCGACCAGGAGCGCGTGCAGAACGAGGCCGACGCCTACGCCAACCGGGTGATCCCGGAAGCCCGCGGTGAGGCCCAGCGCATCCTGCAGGCGGCACAGGCCTACAAGGAGCAGACCGTGGCGGAGGCGAACGGTCAGGCCGCGCGCTTCCTCTCGGTCTACGATGAATACAAGAAGGCGCCGGACGTGACCCGCAAGCGTATGTTCCTCGAAACCATGGAGCGCGTCTTCGGCGACATGGACAAGATCATCATCGACGACAATCAGGGCGGTCAGGGCGTGGTGCCCTACCTGCCGCTCAACGAGCTCATGAGACGCAGGACCGCGGGAGAGCAGCAATGAAGAAGGGTCTTCTCGGTGTAACCGTCTTCCTGCTCGTAGTGCTGGCAGTCGGCGCCTATCTCACGCTCTTCACCGTGCATCAGACGCAGCAGGCGCTGGTTCTGCAGTTCGGTGAGCCGAAGCGCGTGATCACGAAGCCCGGTCTGAACTGGAAGATCCCGTTCATCCAGAACGTGGATTTCTTCGACAAGCGCATCCTCGACCTCGACACCTCGCCGCAAGAGGTGATCGCGGCGGACCAGAAGCGCCTGGTGGTGGACTCCTTCGCCCGGTTCAAGATCGTGGACCCGCTGCTGTTCTTCCAGGCGGTGCGCGACGAGCGCATTGCGCGCTCGCGGCTGGGAACCAGTCTGGACGCCTCGCTGCGCCGTGTGCTCGGCGCCTCCAGCTTCCAGGCGGTGGTGCGCGATGAGCGCTCGGGCCTGATGCAGCAGATCACCGAGCAGGTGAACGCGGAGGCCGCCAGCTTCGGCATCCAGATCGTCGATGTGCGCATCAAGCGCGCCGACCTGCCGGAAGCCAACAGCCAGGCCATTTATCGGCGCATGCAGACGGAGCGTCAGCGCGAGGCCGCCGAGATCCGGGCCCAAGGCGAGGAGCAGTCCCGGCGTATCCGCGCCAATGCCGACCGTCAGGTCACCGTCATCAAGGCCGAGGCCACGCGCGATGCGGAGAAGCTGCGGGGTCAGGGCGACGCCCAGCGCAACGCCATCTTCGCCGATGCCTTCGGCCGCGATGCCGACTTCTTCGGCTTCTACCGCTCGATGCAGGCCTACGAGGCCGGTCTGAAGGCCAATGACACGCGGCTCCTGCTGTCGCCAAACACGGAGTTCTTCCGCTACTTCAACGACCCGACGGGCAACTCGGCGAATCAGAAGCCCGCTCAATGAGCGACCTGCTGGTCGCGGTCGGCTTGGTGTTGGTGATTGAAGGTCTGCTTTGGGCGCTGTCCCCGAGCTTCGGCAGGAAGATGCTGGAAGCTCTGTCGGACATGCCCGAGCAGACCTTGCGGATGAGCGGCATGACGGCGATCGCCGTCGGCGTCGCGATCGTCTGGCTGGTCCGGGGGTAGCCTCGGACCGTATCGGCAGGGATGCCGCCGTCTGGCCATTGTCCGGTGGAGAATGGGCGCGGTCCTGTCAGGTCCATCGCCATGGCAGAGACGGCCATGGGAAGAGCACTTTCGGGAAAAAGGCGCAGGTTTCCAGGTGCGCGGCCTTGTCGAAATCGAGTATGATCAGCCCACCAAAAGCAGGCGTCCGCCCGATCTCGATGGGCTTCGGAGCGGCGTGCGGAGTTTCCGGAACATGAAGAGCGAGATGGTTGTGAGATTGCCAAAGTCTGTGATGTGGTGGCCGCAGGCCCTGTCGGTTGCGGTTTTCGCGCTTGTCGCCTGGGCGATGGCCGGCGCCGGGGCGCTGGCGGCCCGTGGGCCCGAGTCCGTCGCCGACCTGGCGGAGAAGCTGCAGGATGCGGTGGTCAACATCTCCACCACGCAGACGCTGAAGCGGTCCCAGCAGGGCATTCCGCTGCCGCGCGTGCCGAAGGGCTCGCCCTTCGAGGAGTTCTTCGAGGACTTCTTCAACCGCCAGCAGCGGCAGGGCCGGCCGCGCAAGGTGAACTCGCTCGGCTCCGGTTTCGTGATCGACCCGAGCGGCCTGATCGTCACCAACAATCACGTCATCGAGGGCGCCGACGAGATCATCGTGAACTTCAGCGACGGCGAGAAGCTCAAGGTCGCCAAGATCGTCGGCCGCGACAAGAAGACCGATCTGGCCATTCTGAAGGTGGAGCCCAAGAAGCCGCTGAAGGCCGTGGGCTTTGGGGACTCGACCAAGATGCGGGTCGGCGACTGGGTGATGGCCATCGGCAACCCGTTCGGTCTCGGCGGCAGCGTCACCGTCGGCATCATCTCGGCCAAGAAGCGCGACATCAACGCCGGACCCTATGACGAGTTCCTGCAGACCGATGCGGCCATCAACCGCGGCAATTCCGGCGGCCCGCTGTTCAACATGGAGGGCGAGGTCATCGGCGTGAACACCGCCATCATCTCGCCGACCGGCGGCTCCATCGGCATCGGCTTCGCGGTCCCGGCCTCCACGGCGCTGCACGTCATCAAGCAGCTCCGCGAGTTCGGCGAGACGCGGCGCGGCTGGCTCGGTGTGCGCATTCAGTCGGTCACGGAAGAGATCGCCGACAGTCTCGGCATGACCGAGCCCAAGGGCGCGCTCGTGGCCAGCGTCACGTCGGAGAGCCCGGCGGCGAAGGCCGGCGTCGAGGCCGGCGACGTGATCGTCGCCTTCGACGGGCAGGACGTGCCCAACATGCGCATGCTGCCGCGCATCGTGGCGCGCACGCCGATCGGCAAGAGCGTCGGTGTCGAGGTGCTGCGCAAGGGCAAGTCGCAGAACTTCACGATCACCATCGGGCGCCTGCCGGAGGGCGAGAGCGCCAAGACGCCGGAGGATAAGAAGCAGGACGAGCCCAAGACCAGCTCTCTGCTCGGTCTCTCCATCGCGCCGATGACGGACGAGCTCAGGTCGCGCTTCAAGATCGACGGCAAGGTGAAGGGCGTGGTCGTCACCAAGGTCGATCCCGACAGCATCGCGGCCCAGAAGAACATCAAGCCCGGCAACGTCATCGTCGAGGTCACGCAGGAAGAGGTGAAGACGCCCACCGACGTGACGACGCGCGTGGACTCGGTGAAGAAGTCGGGACGCAAGTCCGTCCTGCTGCTGATCTCCGATTCCAAGGGCGAGCTGCGCTTCGTGGCGGTGCCGATCTCGTAAGTCGCTAGCCGACGATCTCCGCGTCCCGGTAGCCCTGCAGATAGAGCACCGCTCTCAGGCTGCCGTGATCGATGCGTGCCGCCGCCTCGGCGGCCACGATCGGCTTGGCGTGGAAGGCGACGCCGAGGCCCGCCTCCTTGATCATGGCCAGATCGTTGGCGCCGTCGCCGAGGGCCAGCGTCTCTTCGCGTGCCAGCTCCCGCTCGTGCTGGAGCCTTCGCAAGGCCTCCAGCTTGGCGTCGCGGCCGAGGATCGGTTCGCCCACGCGGCCCGTAAGGGCGCCGTCGGCGATCTCGAGCATGTTGGCCTGATCCAGGTCGAAGCCGACCTTGTGCGCGATCCGGCCCGTGAAGAAGGTGAAGCCGCCCGAGACCAGCACGCAGGTGGCGCCGGCGGCGCGCATGGTCTGCACCAGCTCTCGGGCACCGGGCGTCAGCCGGATGCGCTCGTCGAACACCTGCTGCAACACGCTTTCGGGTAGGCCCTGCAACAGCCCGACCCGCTCGCGCAGCGCATCCTCGAACACCAGCTCGCCCCGCATGGCGCGCTCGGTGATCCCCGCCACCTGCGCCTTGAGGCCCGCGAAGTCCGCGATCTCGTCGATGCATTCCTGCTGGATGATGGTGGAGTCCATATCGGCGACCAGCAGGCGCTTGCGCCGGTCGGCCAGGGGCTGCGCCACCACGTCGACGGCGAGGCCGTCGAGGGCGGCGCGCGCCTGGGCCTCGGCGTGCGAGGCCGCGACCTCGGGCATCGGCGCGAAGGCGATGTCGCAGGCCCGGCCGGGCGCGAGCCAGTCCGGTGCCCCGGCCGACGGCAGGGCCGCGCATACATCCGAGAGGCGGGCGGCGGTGAGCGCTTGCGGGTCGGTCTCGGCGATCAGGGTCAGGACGTGCGACATGACGGTACGAAGCGCGGGCCAGGGTCAGCGCACGAAGTGCAGCGTCCGGAACCGCTGCCGGAAGGCGGCGACGTCCGGCGCCACGGTCTCGGGCGGCGCCTCGGCCACGAGCACGCGCGCCATCAGCTCGGCCAGCTCCGGCATATGCTCCGGCGTCATGCCCCAGCGCACGATCTCCGGCGTGCCGATGCGCAGGCCGTTCGCGTCGCCCTCGATCCCGGGGGCCGGCAGGCCGATGCCGCAGGCGAGGATGTTCGCCTTGCGCAGAGCCTTTGCGAGCCTCTGGCCGCCGCCATAGCGCGTGGCGTCGATCGCGAACTGGTGCGACTCGGTCGGGCCGCGGGGCGTGCCGAAGACCGGGACCTGCCGCGCGGCCAGCTCCTCGGCGAGCCGCCGGGCGGTGTCGCGCATGGTCGCGGCATAGGCCGGCCCGTGCACCTTCCAGTCCAGCAGCGCGATGGCCAGCGAGGCGGATTTCGCGGCGTCGAAATTGGCGGTGAGGCCCGGAAAGGCGATGGCGTCCAGGCGCTCGGCAAGCGCGGCGTCGTTGGTCACGATCAGGCCGGAAGGCGGCCCGCCCAGGCTCTTGTAGGTGCTCATGGTCATCAGATGCGCGCCCTCGGCGAGCGGCTGTTGCCAGGCGCGGCCGGCGATCAGGCCGCACATGTGGGCGGCGTCGTAGAGCACCGTGGCGCCGACCTCGTCCGCGATGGCGCGGATCTCGCGCACCGGATGAGGGAAGAGGTTGAGGCTGCCGGCCATGGTGATCAGCTTTGGCTTCAGCTCGCGCGCCATGGCGCCGAGCGCCGCCACATCGACCGAATAGGCGTCCGCGTCGACCGGCGCCGTGTGGATCTCGACACCGTAGAGCCCGGCCGCACCGGGATCGTGATGGGTCACATGCCCGCCGATGGCGGCGGGCGGCACGATCGCCCGGTCGCCCGCCCGGCAGGTCGCCATGAAGGCGTAGAGGTTGGCCATGGCGCCGGAGGCCACGCGGATCTCGGCGAAGCGCGCCCCGAAGACCTCCGCGGCCAGCTCCGCCGCGATCACCTCGATGCGCTCGATCGCCTCCAGCCCCATCTCGTACTTGTCGCCGGGATAGCCGAGCGAGGGCCGGCTGCCGAGGCCCTCGGCCAGCACCGCCTCGGCCTTCGGGTTCATGACGTTGGTGGCCGGGTTCAGATTGACGCAGTCGTGCTCGTGTATGGCGCGGTTGCGGGCGATCAGCGCGCCGATCTCGCTCTCGATGCCGTCCGGCCCATGGGCCGCGGCCATGGCCGCGATGCTCTGCACATGGTCCTCGCACTCGGAAGGCACCCAGGAGCGGCGTGCGAGCTCAGTCATGTGATCTGCTCTGCTCCTCGAGATTGGTCGCAGCCCACCCCTCGTCGGAACAGGGCGCGATGTCGGGGCGTCTCGCGCGGCTTCACGCGATCGGGTTCCTAACACCTGAGAACCGCCGCGTACACCCGCGCGAACGTCCGCCGAGCCTGGCGCGGGCACCGTCCGATTAAGTGAATTTTCACCTTGATCGGCAATAGCTGGGCCAAGTCGCTCGAGCCCCCTGCCGTCGCCGCGCGGCGGCTCAACAAGGACACAGTCCATGTCTGCCCAGACCGCACCCGTTCCCCAGCAGACCAACTCGGTTTCCGAGACCTTCGAGGCGACGCGCCGCGAGATCGAGAGCCTGAAGCAGCAGATCCAAAGGGTCGGCGGCGTGGCCGACCAGATCAACGCGATCGCGCGCCAGACCAATCTGTTGGCCCTCAACGCCACCATCGAGGCGGCCCGGGCGGGCGAGGCCGGCCGCGGCTTCGCCGTCGTCGCCGGCGAGGTCAAGGAGCTGGCCGGGCAGACCAGCGAGGCCACGGACGAGATCGCCGAGATCCTGGCCACGCTGAACCGGCATGCCAACGAGCTCGGCAATCGAAGCGAGACCCTGGCGGGCATGCTCGCGGACAGGGAGGAGATGTCCTCGGACGATGCTCCGGGCTACGGCGCCGAGCCGATGGCCGGGATGGCGCCGCCGGCCGCTCCCGCCCCGGCGCCGCGTGCGCCCGTGCCCGTCGATCCTGCGCCCAAGAGCCCGGCGGCATCCGAGCCAGCGCCCGAGACGGCCGAGCGGGGCGGGTCGCTGCCCGGCGTGACGGAGGCGCAGACGCAGCTCGTGAAGGAGAGCTTCGAGCTGGTCGTGCCGATTGCCGACAAGGCTGCGGAGCTCTTCTACAACCGGCTCTTCGAGATCGATCCCGAGCTGCGCGCCATGTTCCCCGAGGACATGACGGAGCAGATGTCCAAGCTCATGGCGGCGCTGACCGTAGCCGTCAAAGGCCTCGACAACCCGGAGGAGCTGCTGCCCGCCATCCAGGAGCTCGGCCGGACGCACAAGGGCTACGGCGTCCGCGACACTCACTACGACACCGTGGCGGAGGCCCTGATGTGGGCGCTCGAAACCGGCCTGGGCGAGGCCTTCACGCCGGAGGTCGCCGATGCCTGGGCGGCCGTCTACGGCCTGCTCTCCTGCATCATGCAGGAGGCAGCCGCCGAGGCTTAGCGCGGCTTGGGGCGACCGCGCCCACCCCCGCAACACGCTTGCCAACGCCGCCGATCTGCGCCTAGCTCAGCGCCATGGGCGTGCCTCGGGCTATTCTGATCGCGGGACCGACCGCCAGCGGCAAATCCGCCGTGGCGCTGGCCCTGGCGCGCCGGCTCGGGGGCGCCGTGATCAACGCGGATTCCATGCAGGTCTATCGCGAGTTGAGCGTGCTCACCGCCCGGCCGTCGGCGGCGGAGGAAGCCGTGGCCCCGCACCGCCTCTACGGCTTCGTGCCGGCCGCCGAGCGCTACTCGGTCGGGCGCTGGCTGGTGGATGTCCGCGTGGCGCTCGACGACGTGGCGGCGGAAGGGCTGCTGCCCATCGTCACCGGCGGCACGGGGCTCTATTTCAAGGCCCTGCTGGAAGGGCTCTCCCCCGTACCGGACGTGCCCGAGGCCGTGCGCGAGCGCTGGCGGGCGCTGACGGCGGAACGGTCCGGACCTGAGCTGCATGGGATGCTGGCCGAGCGCGACCCCGTCATGGCCGCGCGGCTGCGTCCCTCGGACCGCCAGCGCCTGGTGCGGGCGCTGGAGGTGCTGGATGCCACCGGTCGCTCCCTGGCGGACTGGCAGGCGACGCCGGGCGAGCCGGCGCTGGCCGCGGCCGACACGGCGCGGCTCGTGGTCGCGCCGCCGCGCGATGCGCTCTATGCCCGGATCGATGCGCGCTTCGACCGCATGCTGGCCGAAGGCGCGCTCGACGACGTGGCGCGGCTGCGGGACCTCGGCCTCGCGCCCGACCTGCCCGCCATGCGGGCGCTCGGCGTGCGCGCCCTGATGGCTCATCTGGCCGGCGAGGCGGGTCTCGAGGAGGCTGCCGCGCGCGCCAAGACGGAAACGCGGCGCTATGCCAAGCGGCAGATGACCTGGCTGCGGGGCAATATGATTTCGTGGGAATGGTATGGTACGCAAGATTCGGAAAGGATTTCACAGGAAATGTTTGCGATTGTTGATGATTGATGGTTGACCCACCGGATCGGTGGGGATACGGTGCGCCGCCGGTTTTGGGGCATTTCCGCCGAAAAGCCGGAGTTATATCCGATCAGGCCGCGCCGGGCGGCGCAGGGACACGGACCCGCGCCCAGCCGCCGGAGCGGCACGCAAGTAAGTGGAGCGACGTCAGAATGACACGCGCGAAGACAGGCGCCGAGATCGTCCTCAATGCGCTCATCGACCAGGGTGTCGAGCACATTTTCGGTTACCCGGGCGGCGCGGTCCTGCCCATCTACGACGAGCTGTTCAAGCACAATTCGCTGCAGCACTTCCTGGTGCGGCACGAGCAGGGGGCGGTGCACGCGGCGGAAGGCTACGCGCGGTCGACCGGCAAGGTGGGCGTCGTGCTGGTGACCTCGGGGCCGGGCGCCACCAACGCCGTCACGGGCCTGACCGACGCGCTGATGGACTCCATCCCGGTCGTCTGCATCACCGGCCAGGTGCCGACGCACCTGATCGGCAACGATGCCTTCCAGGAGTGCGACACCGTCGGCATCACGCGCCCCTGCACCAAGCACAACTATCTGGTGAAGGACGTCAACGACCTGGCGCGCGTTCTCCACGAGGCCTTCTACGTGGCCAAGAGCGGCCGCCCGGGCCCGGTCGTCGTCGACATCCCGAAGGACATCCAGTTCGCGACCGGCGAGTATGTCGGGCCGTCCAACGTGCGGCACAAGACCTACCGGCCGAAGGTCAAGGGCGAGCAGCAGTCCATCCGCGAGGCCGTCGACCTGATCGCCGGCGCCAAACGGCCGCTGTTCTACACCGGCGGCGGCATCATCAATTCCGGCACCGCCGCCAGCCAGCTCCTGCGCGAGCTGGTGCGCATGACGGGCATTCCGATCACCTCGACCCTGATGGGCCTCGGCGCCTATCCGGCGTCGGACAAGCAGTGGCTCGGCATGCTCGGCATGCACGGCACCTACGAAGCCAACATGGCGATGCACGACTGCGACGTCATGATCAATATCGGCGCGCGCTTCGACGACCGCATCACCGGCCGGCTCGACGCCTTCTCGCCGGGCTCCACCAAGATCCATGTCGATGTGGACCCGTCGTCGATCAACAAGAACGTCAAGGCCGACCTGCCGATCATCGGCGACTGCGCCTATGTGCTGGAGGAGCTGCTGACCGTCTGGCGCGCGCGCTCGCCCCAGGTCGACAAGGAGGCGCTGGCGCGCTGGTGGATGCAGATCGACGAGTGGCGGGCCCGCAAGTGCCTGACCTACAAGAACCGCGACGACGTCATCATGCCGCAATACGCCATCCAGCGGCTCTACGAGCTGACCAAGGACCGGGACACCTACATCACCACCGAGGTCGGCCAGCATCAGATGTGGGCGGCGCAGTTCTACGGCTTCGAGGAGCCGAACCGCTGGATGACCTCGGGCGGCCTCGGCACCATGGGCTACGGCCTGCCGGCCGCCGTCGGCGTGCAGGTGGCCCATCCGGACTCCCTCGTCGTCGACATCGCCGGCGAGGCCTCGGTGCTGATGACCATGCAGGAGATGTCCACGGCCGTGCAGTACGACCTGCCCATCAAGATCTTCATCCTGAACAACGAATATATGGGCATGGTGCGCCAGTGGCAGGAGCTGCTGCACGGCGCCCGCTATTCGCACAGCTACACCGAGGCGCTGCCGGACTTCGTCAAGCTGGCGGAGGCCTACAAGGGCGTCGGCATCCGCGCGGAGAAGCCGAGCGAGCTCGACGACGCGATTATGGAGATGATCACGGTGGACAAGCCCGTGCTGTTCGACTGTCGCGTGGACAAGGTCGCCAACTGCTTCCCGATGATTCCCTCGGGCGAGGCGCACAACAACATGCTGCTCGGCGACGAGGTCTCGGACGGCGATATCGAGGGCGCGATCTCCGAAGAGGGCAAGGTCCTCGTATAGCCCTCGGCACTCACCCTGCACGGGTCCGCCGCCGTCGGCCCCAGCGAAACTTTGACAAAGCCCCGGCGCCGGCCGATAAGAGCCGGCGGCGGGAGCGTAAAGAATACAGTCGGTTATGAGTCCGAAACTCGAGATCATCGAACAGCACACCATGTCGGTGCTCGTCGACAACGAGCCCGGCGTGCTCGCCCGCGTCATCGGCCTGTTCTCCGGGCGCGGCTATAACATCGACTCGCTCACCGTGTCGGAGACCGAGCGCGAGGCGCATCTCTCCCGCATCACCATCGTCGCCACAGGCACGCCCATGGTGATCGAGCAGATCAAGAACCAGCTGGAGCGGCTGGTGCCGGTGCACAACGTCACCGACCTCACGGTGAAGGGCAATCCGCTGGAGCGCGAGCTGGCGCTGGTCAAGGTGGCCGGCAAGGGCGAGGCCCGCGTCGAGGCGCTGCGGCTGGCCGAGGCCTTCCGGGCCCAGGTCATCGACGCCTCCACGGAGCACTTCGTGTTCGAGATCACGGGCCGGCTCAACAAGATCGAGCAGTTCATCATGCTGATGCAGCCGCTCGGTCTCGTCGAGGTCTCGCGCACCGGCGTCGCCGCCATCTCGCGCGGCGCCGCGCCGATGTGAGGTCGGGCCGGCAGCGCAAGCGGCAAGGTTTTGGGGTGGGGCGCGCCGTCCGGCACGTCCCGCAGGGTTGGTCAGTCAGTTTCGACAAACAGCAAGGGGCATGAGTTCATGCGCGTCTACTACGATCGCGATGCCGATCTCAATCTCGTCAAGTCCAAGAAGGTGGCCATCATCGGCTACGGCTCGCAGGGGCACGCGCATGCGCTGAACCTGCGCGATTCAGGCGTCGCAGACGTGGTCGTGGCGCTGCGGGAGGGCTCGGCCTCCGTCAAGAAGGCGGAAGGCGAGGGGCTCAAGGTGATGTCCGTCGCCGAGGCGGGCAAATGGGCCGACATCGCCATGATGCTGACGCCCGACGAGCTGCAGGCCGGCATCTGGGAGGATCATCTGAAGGACAATATGGGCGAGGGCTCCGCGCTCCTCTTCGCCCACGGGCTCAACGTGCACTACAACCTGATCGTGGCGCGCCCGGACATGGACGTCTGCATGGTGGCGCCCAAGGGGCCGGGCCATACGGTGCGCTCGGAGTACAGCCGCGGCGCCGGCGTGCCCTGCCTGATGGCGGTCGCCCAGGACGCCACCGGCAACGCCCACGACCTGACGCTCTCCTATGCCGCCGCCATCGGGGGCGGCCGCGCCGCCATCATCGAGACCACCTTCCAGGAGGAATGCGAGACCGACCTGTTCGGCGAGCAGACCGTGCTCTGCGGCGGCGTCGTCGAGCTGATGCGCGCCGGCTACGAGACCCTGGTCGAGGCCGGCTACGCGCCCGAGATGGCCTATTTCGAGTGCATCCACGAGATGAAGCTGATCGTCGACCTGATCTACGAGGGCGGCATCGCCAACATGAACTACTCGGTCTCGAACACGGCCGAGTACGGCGAGTACGTCTCGGGGCCGAAGGTTATCAACGAGGCCAGCCGGGCCGCCATGCGCGAAGTGCTCGCCGACATCCAGGCGGGCCGCTTCACCAAGGACTGGATGCTGGAGAACAAGGTCGCCCAGACCAGCTTCAAGGCCATGCGCCACGCCTGCGACACCCATCCTTGTGAGGAGGTGGGCACCAAGCTGCGCGCCATGATGCCGTGGATCGCCGAGGGCGCGCTGGTCGACAAGAGCAAGAACTGACGCGCCGCGCGCCGGCGCGCGAGGGGGCGTCGTCATGGCCAAAGCGGCCTTCATCGGCTTGGGCAATATGGGCGCCGGCATGGCCGGCTGCCTGCTCCGCGCCGGCCACGAGGTCGCCCTCTACAACCGCAGCCGCGCCAAGGCCGAGCCGTTGGCGGCGCAAGGCGCGCGCATCGCCGCGTCGCCCCGCGAGGCCGTGGAGGGGGCCGAAGCGGTCTTTGCCATGGTCAGCGACGATGCTGCCTCGCGTGCCGTCTGGCTCGGCGACGACGGTGTGCTGGCGGGCGATCCGGCGCCGAGCGCCTTCGCGGTCGAGTGCTCGACGCTCTCCTACGACTGGGTGGGCGAGCTGACGGCCGCGGCGGCGAGCAAGGGGCTGCGCTACATCGACTGTCCGGTCACCGGCCTGCCCGACGTGGCCGCGGCCGGCGAGCTGACGCTGCTGGTCGGCGCCGAGCCTGACGATCTTGCCGCCTGCCGCCCGCTGCTCGCGGCGCTCTCGGCCGACATCGTCCATTTCGGCCC
>JAKSBI010000868.1 GCA_022361215.1 Hyphomicrobiales bacterium
ACACCGTTCGGAAACTCGATCACGACCGCCGAACACGCCATCGCCCTGCTGCTTGCCCTCGCTCGACAGATCCCCTCGGCCGATGCCTCGACACAGGCCGGCAAGTGGGAGAAGTCGAAGTTCATGGGCACGGAGGTGACGGGCAAGCTGCTCGGCGTCATCGGCTGCGGGAACATTGGCTCGATCGTTGCGGACCGGGCCCTCGGCCTCAAGATGCGTGTCGTGGCCTACGACCCCTTTCTCTCAGAGGAGCGCGCGGCGGATTTAGGCGTCGAGAAGGTGGAGCTGGGCGATCTGCTGGCCCGCGCCGACATCATCTCGCTGCACACGCCGCTCACCGACAAGACGCGCGACATCATCGATGCCGCGGCGCTGGCGAAGACGAAGAAGGGCGTGCGCATCATAAACTGCGCACGAGGCGGTCTTGTCGTCGAGGAAGCTCTGAAAGAGGCCATCGAAAGCGGCCATGTGGCCGGCGCGGCGCTCGATGTCTATGCGCACGAGCCCGCGACTGAGAACCCGCTTTTCGACCTTCCGGGCGTAATCTGCACGCCGCATCTGGGTGCTGCCACGACGGAGGCGCAGGAGAACGTCGCCGTGCAGGTCGCCGAGCAGATGAGCGACTTCCTGACGACCGGTGCGATTTCGAATGCCATCAACTTCCCGTCCATCACGGCCGAGGAGGCGCCGAAGCTCAAGCCCTTCGTCAAGCTCGCGGAACAACTGGGCTCGTTCGCCGGTCAGCTGACGCAATCGGGGCTGAAGGGCATCCGTCTGGAATATGCCGGCGAGATCGCGGAGCTGAACACGCGCGCACTCACCTCGGCGGCGCTCGCCGGCGTCCTCGGGCCGCTACTCGACGGCGTCAACATGGTCAGTGCCCCGGTGCTCGCCAAGGACAGGGGCATCGCGCTCGAAGAGGTGACGCGCGGCCAGGAAGGCGCCTATGAGACCTACATGAGGCTGACGGTCGAGACCGACCGTCAGGAGCGTTCCGTCGCCGGGACCGTCTTCTCGGACGGCAAGCCCCGCATCATCCAGGTCAAGGGCATCAACATGGAGGCCGAGCTCGGGCCGCATATGCTCTACACGACCAACGCGGACAAACCCGGCTATATCGGCGCCATAGGCACGATCTTCGG
>JAKSBI010000712.1 GCA_022361215.1 Hyphomicrobiales bacterium
TCCGAGCTGCGCACGTCGTAGCCGCCCCAGAGGCCGAAGTTCCAGTCCGAACGGTGCATCTTGCGCAAGCCGAGGGCGAAATTGCCTTCGCGAATGTCGTCCTCGAAAAGCTTGCCGGTGCCCAGGAAGAAGAGCAGCGCCTTGGAGGACTGCCAGATGGGCGCGAACAGGTTGCTCTCGGCCCGGTGCCGCTCGGTGGAAAGGAAACCGCCGGCCTCATGCCAGGCCAGCCAATTCTTCTGAGCCGGTGGCGCCGAGGGCCCGCCGGCCAGGGCCGAAGCCGTCACGACGCACGAGACTGCGAGTGCGAACGCTCCGCCCGCCAGCCGGCTCATCCAGGTCATCCAGAAGCACCTCCGTGGCCCATCCTGGGTCGAATCCGGGACTTGTCCCTCGGGCCCTTCTGGGCGTGCGCCGGTTCTCCAGCTCCCAGATTTGCGCGGCTTGCTTGGATTCAGACAATAAATTCAATAAGTCCCAGCCACTATTCTCTTTCTATGTTGCGAATCTGAAACAATTCGTTAACCAAGAACAAGACCATGCAACCATAGATTGAAATGGATGCTTGCCGGCAGTCAGTGGTCGGCCGCCATGATAGTGCCGGCCGGCACGCCCGAGCCTTCGGCATCGTCCTTCCAAGCTTCGTCACGGCCCGCGCGATGACCGGTGCACGCCGAGCGTCGCGTCGGTGAGTTCCTCGATGTCGTCGATCAGTGCGCCGAGCGCGACCTCCGCCCCGGCCTCGTCGCGGTTGGTGATGGCCCGCGCCAGCGTCGCGTGCAGGCCAGCGCAGCGGGGCAGGTCCGCGACGGTTTCGGCGTACATGTACCAGAAGCGCCGGATCAGGCCGCGCGTCAGCCGGATGGACTTCACCGCGAAGCGGTTGCCGGCGCTCTCCGAGATCAGGGTGTTGAACTCCCGGTCGAGGCGCATGAAGGCGGGGCCGTCGGAGACCCGCGCGGCGGCCTCCATGCGGTCGGCGACCTCCACGAAGCCGGCGCACTGTGCGTCGGCGCCGCGCTCGATCTGCTGGTGAAGTGAAGCCCTAAGGCCGCTACCCCGCCGGCGTCAGGTGGTAGAGCAGGGTGCGCATCTCGAAGGGCTGCAGGTTCGGGCGCACCGAGAGCAGCCGGGCGGCGATGGCCGAGACGCGCGGGCAGGCGAAGCTGGTGCCGGTAAAGTATTTCGGCCTGCCGTCCGTGCCGGGCACCTCGACATAGATGCCGTCCGCCTCCACCTCGGTGGCGCGCTCTAGGCGGTAGCGCACGGTCAGCTTGTCCTCGATGGCCTGGGCCTCGACGGCGATCACCGAGGAGAGCATGGCCGGATAAGCCTTCAGGCGCGGGTTGTTGTTGGCCGCCGCCACGATGGTGACGCCGTTGTAGAAGGCTTGGTCGGCCAGATCGGAGATGGTCTCCCGGGCCTTGCGGTCGAGGGTGCCGGCGGAGATGTTGACCACGTCCATGCGTTGCTCGATGGCCCAGCGCATGCCCTCGATCAGCTCCGCGTTGGAGCCGCCGGCATGGCCGCCGATGATCTTCACGCTGTGCACCTCGGCCTCGGGCGCCATCTGCTTGATGATCCAGGCGCAGGCCGTGCCGTGGCCGACCTCGTCCGTACCCTTGGCGGGCTTGCAGGCGAACTTGCCGCCGGCGCGGACCAGGTCGTAGGAGGCCGCGAGCTTGCCGGCCAGGTCCGGATGGCTCTCGTCCACGCCGGTGTCCAGAATGGCGACGCGCACGCCGGCACCGGTCCCGGCCTCGAGGTCGGCGATCAGCGCCTCCTTGTCGATCCATGCGCTCACGCGTTCTCGCCCCCCATGGCGCGCCTGTCAGACCGCATCGCCCGAGCCCTCGCCGAGACGGCTGGCGAGATCGCGCACCAGCTCCAGGTCGCTCTCGCCGAGCGCGTCGAGCGCGCGGTCGATCTGGGCGCGCAGCGTATCCGGGTCCGCCTCGCCCGAGAGCAGGCCCGAGGAGCCGAGCAGGAAGCCGGACTGGTCCGGGTCGAAGCCGGAGCTGAGCGCCCGTTCCGTCACGTCGGTCTGGCGCCGGACCTTCTCGATATGGTCGATCACCAGCGCGCAGAGATCGGCGTATGTCTCGGCCAGCGCGATCTCCGCCTGGGAGAAGGCGCCCTTGTCGGCGCTCGAGCGGTTGACGAAGGTGAGCACGCCCGCGACCGCCTCGCCGCGCACGATCGGCGCCGCCAGATACTCCTTGGTGGTCATGCCGGTCTGCTCGTCCACCGACTTGTTGTGGTCGGGCGAGGCCGCGGCGTCGTCGGTGGCGACGGTCTGGCCGGTCAGGAAGACATAGCCGGCGATGCTGGCGCGGATCGGCACGCGCGGCGCGCTGTCGCCCGAGAGCGCCGCGTTGGTCGAGCCGAAGAAACCGAGCTCGTCCGCGTCCTTCGGCGTCAGGATCGAGGACTCGGCCGCCGCGAGCCGGTCGACGGCGGAGGCGAGCAGCGTCGCCAGGGCCTCTCTCGCCGCGACATGTCCGGCGTCCAGCCGCTCTCGGACTTCGGAGATCAGCTCCTTGGGAAGCTCCGGCACCTCAGCCGCCCGCCAGAGTGCGGGAGCCGAGCATGTGCGCCCATTGCTCCAGCTCGATCATGCGGTAGTGCGAGGCGGTGCGCTGGTCGTCCTCTCTGATGCCGGCGAGCTTGTCGCCGAGCTTCTCCATGGACTTCCACGTCATGGCGCCCCAGCGGGCCTTCCACGCCTCGGGCAGGTCGTAGCCGGCGATGATCTCCTCCGGCGAGCGCCCCTTGTGCTTGCCGTCGGCCATGTCGAAGGCGCAGTCGACCAGGGCGTGCTGATATTGCCGGATGCCCTCGATGTCGGCGGGCAGGTCGTCCAGCGCCAGCTCCGGCGCCGCAAGCGTCGGGCCCCAGGGGGGCGTCGAGGGGTCGACCAGGTCGCCGCGCGCCTGCGCGGGCCTGTGGCGCAGGAACACCTCGCGCGCATTGGCCAGATCCTGCAGCACCGACTCGAAGGTCTCGGGCACGGCGTCGCGCTCCAGGATGACGGCGCGCGCGTCGGTGTGTTGCAGCGCCGCGTCCAGCACGTCGAGCACCTCCGGCGGCACCGGCTGGCTGTGGCTGTCCAGCCACTCGCCGTCCTCGTAATGGCCGCCGGCGATATGGATGTGCTGAATGCGCTCGCCCGGCAGGTCCTTCAGATACTGGACCGGGTCGTAGCCGTGGTTCTCCGCGTTGATGAACAGGTTCGCCGCGTCGAGCAGGAACCAGCAGTCGGTATATTCCGCGATGCGGTTGATGAACTCGACCTCGGACATGGGCGAGCCGGCCACCGGGAACGCATAGGCCACGATCTCCAGCCCGAAGGGCTGCTTGATGATGCGCTTGGCCCGGTTGTACTGGTGCGCCACCCAGCGCGCCGCCGCGTCCTCGAAAGGCATCGACATGAACACCGTCAGGTCCCGGTCGTCCATGCGGTGGTAGGTCAGGTGGTCGCTGAACTCCGGCATCCGGTACTGGTCCAGAAACCGGCGCGACTCGTGCAGGATCTCCTCGTCGAGCGGCTCGACGGAGCCGATCGAGAGCGAGATGCCGTGCCCCACGCAAGGGAACGTCCGCATCACGTGACGCAGGATCTCGCCCGTCGGATCGCTCATGATCCGGCGCGAGCGCACGATATAGTCTTCCGTCGGGATCTCGAGGAAATCGATCGAGTCCCGGTGGCTCATCATCTGGGGCTGGTAGAAGTTCCGATAGGCGAGGCCGACCCCATACGCCAGATCACCGGCCATGTCGATGTGCTCCGTCTCTGCCCGGCGCCGCCGGCACCGGGCTCAGATGGTTTCGGGTCAGTAGCAGTTGCGCCAGCCGTTGCGCCAGCAGTTCCGCCACCAGTACCAGTGCCGGCCGTAGGGCTCGACGCCGGGGCCCATCGGGCCGCCGGGACCGCCGCCCGGCCCCCCGGGGCCTCCTGGACCTCCAGGGCCGCCTGGACCGCCCGGCCCGCCGGGACCGCCAGGGCCGGGTCCGGCGCCGGGCGCGCCGCCGCCGCTCAACTCGCCCATGAGCTCGCTCACGCGCTCGGCCGGCACCTCGTACTGGCCGAGATCGCTGTCGGGGATGTCATACAGTCTCCCGTCGACACTGCGTAGGATAGCCACTGTCTCCTCCTTCTCTCATCCGCACCACTCGCCCCCGGTGGTCGCAATGAGTCCCCAATGCACGTGCGTCGCTGGAAATCAGGCGGGTACCTGCTCTTCGACCTCGATCTGCCGCCGCCGGAGCTGCATGCGCCGCGACATGTACCTGTCGGCCAGCTCGTTCACGCGGGTCGCGTTCTTGCAGAAATACTCCCACAGCAGCTTGGTCGACTCGCAGTCGTACTCCTTGAAGTCGTCCGAGTTGTAGTCGGAGGTCGGGCAGCTGTGATTGCAGATCTGCTTGGCGTTGCAGTCGAAGCAGCGCACCACCCAGCTCCCCTTGTCGTGCAGCCGGGCCAGCGTGTCGTTGTAGTGGGCCTCGTCGAACGGCTTGTCCACATGCCCGATCGGATGGTTCGCCAGATCGGTGCCGCAGGCATGCAGCACGCCGTGGTGGTCGACGGCCACATAGGTCTTGCCGGCCTGGCAGCCGAACTCGCTGCAATGCAGCGGCGCCGGGTTCTCGCGCCCGGCGGCGAACCGGGTCACGCGCAGCAGCGTCTCCGCCTCGGTCACGGCCAGGTCGTTCTCGTACATGTGCTCGAAGATGTCGCGCATGGCCTCGAACATCTGCTTGCCCGAGAGCAGCGTGCTCTCCATGCCGCGCCCCTGGGGCTGCATGAAGTTGATGGTGAAGTCGTTGACGCCGATTTCGCCGAACCAGGTCATGACCTCGCCCATGCGGTG
Source organism: Hyphomicrobiales bacterium (assembly GCA_022361215.1). Classification (GTDB taxonomy): domain Bacteria; phylum Pseudomonadota; class Alphaproteobacteria; order Rhizobiales; family Methyloligellaceae; genus JAKSBI01. The sequence goes on from JAKSBI010000712.1 coordinate 4,872, forward strand.
CCAGTTGGACGGGCTCAGCACGGTGATGACGCCCTTGGGCACGCGCTTCTCGCGCAAGAGCCGAAGCGCCCGCTCGACGCGCTCGCCCGCGCCGCGCAGCTCGTCGTTGATCGCCGGCGGGCCGTCGCAGCTCAGGCAGAAGCGGATGCCGAGCCCGTTGAGCCGGTCCAGCCGCTTCTCGCTCAGCATGGTGCCGTTGGTGACCAACGGGAACTCGATGACCTTGTTGCGCGCCTTGGCCTTGGTCCGGGCGTAGGTGATCGCCTCCTCGTACCAGTCGTCCGGCAAGAGCAGCGGCTCGCCGCCATGGAACTCCAGGCCGATGAAATGCGCCTTCGAGTTGTCGATGAGCAGGTCGGCGATGCGCCGGTACTGGCCCATCTCCATCTTCGGCGTCTTCGGGGTCAGGGCCTCAACGTTGCAGTAGCTGCATTTGAGGTTGCATCCGGGCGTCATCTTCAGGGTGACGTAGCCGATGCTTTCGAACAGTTGCTCCAAGCTCATCGCCATGGCTGCACCTGTCCACTCATAGCCACACCACCATGCTGAACTGAACGCCCCGGCGGCGTGGAGCTTACCGAAAGATCCATCACAAATCACCTCGAAATTCAGCGGGCTCCCCACGGACGATCGAATGGGAACCCCGTTCCGCGCCTCCCCGGTGATGCGCTGGCTTCGGATGTCAATCGTCCCGCAAAAGCATGTGGGGCGTCACATTTCCGTGTTCAAGCGGCGCTGCCGGATTCAGCGGCGTCGAGCAACAGAACGAAGGCCTCGGACGGTGGTGCCGAGAGGACGAGACTTGCCCCGACGGTCCCTGCCGCATGGCGATGTGGAATGGATTCCGGCTTTCGCCGGAATGACGGAGAAGGGTTGCGAGGGAGCTGCAACAGGTGTCAGACCCCTATCTCCCCTATCACGCTGGCCCGTCCGCATGGCACCCCGAGACCGATGCTAGAACCATCGAGAGGCAGCATCGGTCCTTAACCGCTCGTGACTCCACCACACGGGAACCGGTCCTGGTCGAGGGCGCCCGCGCAGGCCCGAGCACAGCGAGGAACAGCCGCGAGCGACAAAGAATCAGCCGTCGCCCCCCTATCGCCATCCGCCCCTCTCCCGTCATTCCGGCGAAAGCCGGAATCCA
>JAKSBI010000081.1 GCA_022361215.1 Hyphomicrobiales bacterium
GTCGCCAAGCCCGGAGTGGACTGGACCGGCACGCCGCTCGATCATCATGGCGCGCCCGTCTTTCAAGCCGTGCTTGCCGGTTCGAACGAGGCGGGCTGGCGCGACAACCCGCGGGGCTTGAGCGCACGGGACATCGCCATGAACGTCGCGCTCCCCGAGATCGACGGGCGGGTGCTGACCCGTGCGATCTCGTTCAAGGCGGAGCAGACCTACGACGACGCCACCGAGACCAGCCTGGCCGCTCATGCCCCAAGGTCCGACCGGGTCGCCTTCGTTGCCCGCTTGGCGCGGAACTGGATCACGCTTCGGCGAACGCCGGCAGAGAAGCGACGCGTCGCGGTGGTGCTGTCCAACTACCCGTCGAGCGATGGCCGTATCGCCAACGGCGTCGGTCTCGACACGCCTGCGGGTACGCTGGCCCTGCTCGAAGCCATGCAGGATGTGGGTTACGAGATCGAGGATGTGCCAACGGATGGCGACGCGCTGATCCGGCTCCTGCAAGCGGGTCCCACCAATGCGGGCGTCGCCGGCCGCGAGGTCCGCGAGACTCTGTCCCGCGCTCAATACGACGCGGCCTTTGAGGCTCTGCCGGCGGGGCTGCGCGCGGAGATGCTGGACCGCTGGGGCGACCCCGATCACGATAGCTTTTATCTGGCCGATCGGGAGGCCTTCGCCATCCCAGCCCTGCGGTTGGGAGAAACCGTACTCGGCGTGCAGCCGGGCCGGGGTCCGGGGCTCGATCCCAAGGACGCGCATCACGATCCGACCATCGTACCGCCGCACGGCTATGTGGCTTTCTATGTCTGGCTGCGGCAGGTCTATGGCGCCCACGCCATCGTGCATATGGGCAAGCACGGCAATCTCGAATGGCTGCCCGGCAAGTCGCTGGCGCTGTCGGCCGAGTGTTGCGTGGAGGCGGCCTTCGGGCCGATGCCGCACGTCTACCCCTTCATTGCCAACGATCCGGGCGAGGGCAGCCAGGCCAAGCGCCGGACCAGCGCGGTCGTGGTGGATCATCTGACGCCGCCGCTGACCCGCGCCGACACCTACGGTCCGCTCAAGGACCTCGAAGCGCTCGTCGACGAGTACTACGAGGCTTCGGGCGTCGACCCGCGCCGTCTCGAGCTGCTGGGCCGGCGCATTCTGGAGACGGCCCAGTCCATCGGCATCGATCGGGATTGCGGTATCGAGCAGGCCGACTGCGAGGACGCCGCCTTGGGCAAGCTCGACAACTTCCTGTGCGAGCTCAAGGAGATGCAGATCCGCGACGGGCTCCACGTGTTCGGGCGCTCGCCCGAGGGACGTCAGCTGACCGATCTGCTCGTGGCGCTGGTGCGCCTGCCGCGGCAGGATGGGGAGGGGCGCAACGCGTCGCTGACGCGCGCGCTGGCGGGAGACCTGGGACTCGACGGGTTCGATCCTCTGGACTGCGAAATGTCCGCGCCCTGGACCGGGCCGTGGCCGCAGGCGCTGGCGACACGCGATGCGGGGTCATGGCGCAGCGCTGGCGACACCGTCGAGCGGCTGGAGATTCTGGCCACCGCCTTGCTGGAAGGCGAGGCCGAGGTGGCGGCGGACTGGGGCTGCACCCGAGCCGTCCTGGACGAGGTCGATGCACGCGTGCGGCCCGCGGTCGAAGCCTGTGGCGATCATGAAATCCGCGGCGCGCTTGCGGCACTCGACGGCCGCTTCGTTCCGCCGGGACCATCCGGCGCGCCGACGCGGGGGCGTCTGGACGTGCTTCCGACCGGCCGCAACTTCTATTCCGTCGACAGCCGCACCGTGCCGACAGAGGCCGCCTGGGAGCTGGGCCAAGCCTCGGCCGAGCGTCTCGTCACCGCCTACCGGCAGGAGCATGGGACCTGGCCTGCCCAGATGGCGATCTCGGCCTGGGGCACGTCCAACATGCGCACCGGCGGCGACGACATCGCCCAGGCGCTCGCCCTGATCGGCGCCCGTCCCACCTGGGACAAGGCCTCGCGCCGCGTTACGGGCTATGAGGTGATGTCGCTCTCGGAGCTGCAGCGGCCCCGCGTCGACGTGGTGTTCCGCATCTCGGGCTTCTTCCGCGACGCTTTTCCCGCCCAGATCGATCTTCTGGATACGGCGATCCGGGCCGTCGCGGCGCGCGACGAGCCTGCGGACGCGAACCCGCTCGCCGCGCGCGTTGCCAGCGATGCGGGGCGGCTGGTTTCGGAAGGCATGGCCAGGGAGGCCGCGGAGCAGCAGGCCAGCCGGCGCATCTTCGGCAGCAAGCCGGGCGCCTACGGCGCGGGCCTGAAGGACATGATCGAGACCGGGGCGTGGGAGACGGCGGATGACCTGGCCCGCGCCTATATCGAGACCGGCGGCTATGCCTATGGGGCCGGGACCGATGGCGAGGCCGATCGGGCAGGCTTCGAAAAGTTGCTCGCGGAGGTCGATGCGGTCGTCCAGAACCAGGACGCCCAGGAGTTCGACCTGTTGGATTCGGAGGATTTCTTCCAGTTCCAGGGCGGCCTGGCGGCAGCGGTCGCAAAACTGCGGGGCGAGGCGCCGACCGTCTATCACAACGACCATTCCCGGCCCGAGCGGCCGGTGGTCAGGCGCCTCGAGGCGGAGATCGCGCGCGTCGTTCGCGGCCGCGCCGCCAACCCGAAATGGATCAAGGGCGTGCGCCGGCACGGCTACAAGGGCGCCGCCGAGATGGCGGCGACGGTGACCAATCTGTTCGCGTTCGCGGCAACGACCGGGGCCGTGGGGCAGCATCAGTTCGAGGCGCTGTTCGACGCCTATCTCGTCGATCCGGAGACGCGGGACTTCCTGGAGCGGTGCAATCCGCATGCGCTCGCCGACATGTCCCGGCGGTTCCTCGAGGCCATCGAGAGGGACCTGTGGCGGCCGCGCCGCAACAGTGCCCACGATTACCTGAAATCGCTTGTTGAGGAGGAAGGGGCCGATGTGCGCCAAACCCATGACGGAGGCGGAACGCAACGCGTATCACGCCGAGAAGATGAAGAAACGCAAGGAGCTTCAAGACAAGAAGGTCTCTGACAAAACCGAGGAGAAGGGCCTGCTGATCGTCCATACGGGCACCGGCAAGGGCAAGTCGACCGCCGCCTTCGGCATGGCCATGCGGGCCATTGCCCACGGCTACAAGGTAGGTGTCGTGCAATACATCAAGGGCCCCTGGCATTCGGGCGAGCGCGATATCCTCGACAAGTTCCCGGACCAGGTGCAGACCCACGCCATGGGCGAGGGCTTCACCTGGGAGACCCAGGACCGCGAGCGCGACATCGCCGCCGCCACCAAGGCCTGGGACAAAGCCAAGGAGCTGATCGCCGATCCCGAGATCCGGATGGTCATCTTGGACGAGCTCAACATCGCGCTGCGCTACGACTACCTGCCGCTCGACGAGGTACTCGAGGTGCTGGCGGCCCGGCCGGAGGACAAGCACGTGGTCGTCACCGGCCGCAACGCCAAGCCGGAGCTGGTCGAGATCGCCGATTTGGTGACCGAGATGACCCTGGTCAAGCACCCCTTCAAGGCCGGCATCAAGGCCCAGGCCGGCATCGAGTTCTGAGCCGCTTGCCATGACCGGCGCGGCGATCATGATCCAGGGCACCGGCTCGAATGTCGGCAAGTCTCTGACGGTCGCCGGGCTCTGCCGACTGTTCGCCCGGCGTGGCCTCGCCGTCCGGCCGTTCAAGCCGCAGAACATGTCGAACAACGCTGCCGTGACCGCCGACGGCGGCGAGATCGGACGCGCCCAGGCGTTGCAGGCGCGGGCCTGCGGCGTCGAGCCTTCGGTGCACATGAACCCGGTCTTGCTCAAGCCCGAGGCCGAGACCGGCGCCCAGGTGGTGGTGCAGGGCGAGCGGCTGGGGAGCTATCGCGCGCGGGCCTATGGCGATCTCAAGCCGCAGCTCCTGCCACGGGTGCTCGACAGCTTCGGGCGGCTCGAGAGCGAAGCCGATCTCGTGCTGGTCGAAGGGGCCGGCAGTCCGGCCGAGGTCAATCTGCGGCAGGGCGACATTGCGAATATGGGGTTCGCCGAAGCCGCCGACATACCGGTGTTGCTCGTTGCCGACATCGACAGGGGCGGCGTGATCGCCAATCTGGTGGGCACTCACGCCTTGTTGCCGCCTGAGGAGCGGAGCCGGATCAAGGGCTTTGTGATCAACAAGTTTCGGGGCGACGCGTCGCTCTTCGCGGAGGGCAACCGGCTGATCGCGGATCGGACCGGCTGGCAGGCGCTCGGCGTGGTCCCGTGGTTCCCGGAGGCCAACCGCCTCCCCGCCGAGGACTCGGTCGGTTTGGCCGAAAGGGCGTCCGCGCCGGGCGAAGGCGCGGTCCGCGTCGCCGTCCCCCTGATCTCGCGGATCGCCAACCACGACGATCTCGATCCGCTGGCGCTCGAGCCGGACGTGGATCTGGTGCTGGTCCAGCCCGGTGAGGCGTTGCCGGGCGACGCCGATCTGGTTCTGTTGCCTGGCTCCAAGTCGACCATCGGCGACCTCGCCTTCTTCCGCGAGCAGGGATGGGATATCGATCTCGCGGCCCATGTCCGGCGCGGCGGTGCGGTGCTCGGCCTTTGCGGCGGCTACCAGATGCTTGGCGCGAGTGTCAGCGATCCGGAGGGCGTGGAAGGGCCGGCCGGCGCCGTGCCGGGTCTCGGACTTCTCGATGTCGAGACGACACTGAGCGCCCGAAAGCGGCTCGAGCGCGTTGCGGCCAAGCATGTGGCCACGGGAAGCGAGATCTCCGGCTACGAGATGCACATGGGGCGCACGACCGGCCCCGACTGCCAACGGCCCTTCCTGACGATCGACGGTCAGCCGGAGGGTGCCGTCTCCGCCAACGGCCGTGTCATGGCGACCTATATGCACGGACTGTTTGGATCCGACACGTTCCGAGGGGCCTTCCTGTCCGGGCTTCGTCCAGGGGCCGGGGCACGGGTGGCTTACGACGAGACGGTCGACCGGACGCTCGATGCCTTGGCCGATCATCTCGAAGCCGTGCTGGACGTCGACGCAATCCGCCGCTGGGCCCAGTCCCGTCAGAGCGCCAGCATGAAGAGGGCGGCGACCGCGCCCGCTTGAACCGCCGAGCCTACGACGAGAAGACGGAGTGCACCGCGAATGTCGGCCGCGTCGGCGTTACGTCGGCCGTCCGCATGGAGCCAAGCGCCTTCCACCGTCTGGCCTTCATAAACCCGCGGACCCGCCAGGGCGATGCCGAGGGCGCCTGCCATGGCGGCTTCCGGCCAGCCGGCGTTGGGAGAGGTGTGCTTTCGGGCGTCCTGCCACATGACCTTGAAGCTGAGGCTGGCGCTACGACCGCTCAACGCGGCGCTCGCCACCAGCAGGACTCCGGTGAGCCGCGCTGGGATCCAGTTGACCAGGTCGTCTAGTCTTGCTGCCGCCCAGCCGAACGCGCTGTAAGTCTCGTTCCTGTAGCCGATCATGCTATCCGCCGTGTTGATCGCCTTGTAGACGATCAAGGCTGGCAGCCCGCCAATCAGATACCAGAAGGCGGGGGCGACGATGCCGTCGGCGAAACTCTCCGCGCAGGACTCGATGGCGGCGCGGCAGACACCGGCCTCATCGAGGGTTGCCGGGTCCCGGCCCACTATGCGCGCGACCGCCGCTCTGCCGCCGTCAAGCCCGTCTGCGGCGAGCGCATTGGCGACGGCGCTGACATGGTCATACAGGCTTCGCCCCGCCAGGAAGACTGCCACGACGATCGCTTCGAAAGCGCCGCCGAGCGGAAACGTCCAGAGTAGCAGTCCGGTCCCGATCGCGATGCCGCCCGCGACGGAGAGCAGAATGGCAAGTGCGACAGCGCCGGCCAGACGGCGGACCGGATCGACCAGAGCCGGTCGGTTCAACTCCTTGTCCAGGAAGGCGATGAAGCGGCCCATCAGGGCGACCGGATGGGGCAGCCGTCGCCACAGCCAATCCGGGTCTCCGATCAGGGCATCGAGCAGCAGGGCACCCAAGAGAATGAAGGCGCGCTCGTCCAATGGCGGCATGAGGCCTCAGCTTGCCTGCTGCGCGACGTTCAAGAGGCCCGATAGCCCGTCGTCCAAGCGGTGAAGCTCCGGCTCGCCCGCCGGCAGGCCGAGGCGCAACCACTGCGGTGTATGGGCGAAGATACGCGTCCAGATGCCTTTGTGCGCCAAGCCATCGTGCAAGCTGTGCGCCTGTTCCGTCTGTACGAGCCGGAACAGCGAGGTACCGCCAACCACCTCGAGACCGCGTGCTGCGAGCACCTGATCCAGCCGGTCCGCCGCTTCGTGCAAGGCAACGCGTGTCCGAGCGGCCCACTCCTGGTCCAGGAGCGCCCGACGGCCGATCTCAATCGCCGGACCCGAGACCGCCCAGGGGCCGAGCAGCTCGCGCAGGCGCTGCGCCGCCAAAGGTGCGGCGATGGCAAAACCAAGCCTCAAGCCGGCCAGTCCGTGGAACTTGCCGAACGATCGCAGCACCAGTACGGCGGACCGATGCGTCTCGGCCACGAAACTCACCTCTGGATGTGCGTCGGCGAAGGCCTCGTCGATGACGAGCAGACCGTTTAACGCACTCAATCGTTCGGCAAGCCCCTTGAGGAACGCCTGTGAATAGCGTGTACCGTCCGGGTTGTTTGGATTGACGAGGACGACGACCTTCGCATCGCGGGCGTCGGCATCCTCGCTCACCTCATGACCGGCCGCTCGCCAGGCGTTCTTGTGCTCCGAATAGGTTGGTCCCGGGATCGAGACGGCCGACTTAGCGAGGAGGCGAGGTAAGACCTGGATCAGGGCCTGTGTCCCTGGCGCCGCGACGACCTCTGCGTCGTCGGGAACGCCGTAGGCTATGCGGGCTGCGGCTTCGAGCCCGGCAATGGCGGCCTTGTCGGGCAGCCGCGCCATGCAGTCCAGCGGCAGCTCCGGCAGTGGAAACGGGTTCGGATTGATGCCGGTCGAGAGGTCCAGCCAGCCACCCGCGGGCTCGCCGTAGCGCGCGCTGGCCTCGCTCAAATCACCGCCGTGTTTCAATGTGCTCGGGCTCCGGTCGACGATCTGGCCAATAAAGCAGTGCGTATGGGGGGCGTCAATTTGATGGGCTTGACCCCCCATTCTGCCTCGCGCATGGTCCGCACGCCATGACACAAGACGCAACGACCTACATCTATGTCTGCCGGACCTGCCGACCCGAGGGCTTTGCGGGTCCCGACGAGGATCGGCCGGGGGCCCGGTTCAGCCACGCGCTTGTGGAACGAACGCGTACGCGCATGCTGAACGGGCGCGTCGTGGTCAAAGGTGTCGATTGCCTGAGCGTCTGCAAGCGGCCCTGCACGGCGGCTGTCGTGGGCACGGCCAAGTTCGCCTATGTGATCGGCGACCTGGAAGCCAGCGAGCATGTCGACGATCTGATCGATTTCGCTCTGCTCTATGCCGACTCCGAGGACGGTATCACCAAGTGGCGCGACCGCCCGGAGGTCGTGCGCAAGCACACCGTCGCGCGCGTGCCGCCCTTCGGGCACATGCTCGGCCCCGTGGTGGAGCCCTAGCCGTCCCTCAGAGCCGGAAGAACTTCTGCGAGTTCTCCACGAAGATGCGTCGCCGCGAGTCCTCGGGCAACATGCGCAGGCTCTGGCCGGGCATGTCGTTGTCCCAATGGGGATAGTCCGTGGCGAAGCAGAGCAGATGGTCGCCCATCATGTCGATCAGCTGCTTGAGATGGGTCGGGTCGTCCGGCTCATCGAGCGGCTGGGTCGAGAAGCGCACGTGCTTATTGACGTACTCGAACGGCGACTTCTTGGCCCAGGGCACGTCGAAGCGGACCGCCCGCCACGCTTTCTCGGCGCGCCAGAGCAGAGGCAGCGCCCAGCTGCAGCCGAACTCGACGAACAACACCTGCATGTCCGGGAAGCGCTCGAGCACGCCGGAGAAAACCAGGCTGACCAGATTGGCCTCGCCAACCTGGGAGAGCGAGACATAGCGCTCGACGAAGGATTCGGGCCAGCCGCCGGCGATGACAGGAGGCCCGTGATAGACGTTCTCCGTGCCGGTGACATGCAGCAGGATCGGCAGCCCATGGCGCTGGGCGGCAGCATAGATGGGATGATAGTGGCGGTTACCCATGGGGATGTTGATCAGCGGCATGTAGACGGCGGCGATGCCCTTTGTGGATCCAAGCCGGTCGATCTCCTGCGCTGCCAGCTCGGGCACCTGGCTCGGCACCACCATGGCGAGGCGGAGCGGGCCGCCATCGGCGACCTGCCATTCGTCCAGGAAATAATCGTTGAAGGCCGAGCAGAGCGCCGCACTCTCATCTGGCCCGGCCAGGGCCACGGCGAGGGCGGCTGCCTGTAGGCTGTTCATGACGGCGCATTGAATGCCCTGGCCTTCGATGAGCTGCTCGATCATGTAGTCGCGGCTCGATCCGCCGGGTCCGCCGTCCGGCGGGGTGGTGTCCGGACGGATAGCTGTGCCGCCGTTCGGTACGGCGGTGCGTGGCGACAGCGGGCTGAGGCCGACGCTGGCGCCCTTGGTGTCGAGCCGCTGACACCAAGCCTCGGGCATGTAGGGATAGAGGGCCTTCAAGCCGCCCGGAACAATCGGGTGCACGTCGCAATCGATGATCTCACCCGCCAAAGGGTCGGTTGCGGCCTTGGGTTGTTTTCGTTCCATCACGTTCATGGCGTTGCTCCTTTAGCATTCTGGCTGGCATCGCCGGGCGGCACCCCGAGCAGATTGAGCCGCCCGTCGCGCAACTCAACGTCGTAGGTGCGCAGCCGCATGGATCGTCCCGTGAACAGGCATTCGCCCGTGCGCAGGCCGAACTCGTAGCCGTGCCAGGGACAGCGGACGACTTCGTCTTCCATGCCATAGACCAGCGTATCTGGATGCGAGGGCAACAGCGTTCCACCGACGGCGCCATGACAAATGGGAGCGCCGCGATGGGGGCAGTGATTGGCCACTGCAAAGATGCGGTCGTCGGCCAATCGGATGATGCCGATCTCGCGACGGCCAACTTTGATCAGCTTAAATTCACCGGGGGTAAAGGAGTCGATCGGTCCAAGATCGATGGAGTCTTGCTTGGTCACGCGTTTCCTCACATGTTTTTGTGGCCACACAATAGGCCTCAGTCCGCGGCATGACTAGGGCCTGTGGACATTCACGTTGCGGTGCTGGTTTTGCGAGATTGGCCCATCTCCGCGTCACTCGGGCTTGAATATGCAAGGCATGTCCTGCGCCCTCGTTCCTAAAGCTGAGCCAATCTCGCAAAACCAGCATCCACAAGGTGAATGTCCACAGACCCTAGCTCTTTGTTGA
>JAKSBI010000728.1 GCA_022361215.1 Hyphomicrobiales bacterium
CCTTCCAGAAGGTTGTCGAGGAGCGTACCTATCTCGGTCTGATGAGGTCCATGACTGACCAAGTCCAGTCGGCACTGGTCCAGTTCACGGCGGCAATTCGTCGGATCGGCAGGGGCACCGGTATTCGCGCCCGGCGTTTCCGGCGAGATGCCCGCTCGGCGATGGAACGGTCCTACGCTGCCGTACCCTGTTGGATCATGCCGACTTGGCGAGTCTCGGAGAGCCTCCCAGCAGAGCTTGGCTCTTTCGATTTGGTGATCGTGGACGAAGCGTCCCAATCGGACATCACCGCCTTGCCAGCCCTTGTGCGTGGCCGAAAGGTCCTGATCGTCGGCGACGACAAGCAGGTAAGCCCGACCGCTGCCTTCATCGAGGAGCGCCGCCTACTGCAGTTGAGGCACAACTATCTGCAGGGGCAGCCATTCGCCTCGCTGATGCTGCCTGGCGGCTCTCTCTACGATCTGGCCGCCGCCGTGTTCCCTGGGCGCCGAATCATGTTGCACGAGCACTTCCGCTGCGTTGAGCCCATCATCCGTTTCAGCATGGATTTCTATAGCGAACCCATCGTGCCGCTCAGGATTCCGAAAGCGTCGGAACGGCTGGACCCGCCACTCATTGACGTTTACGTGCCCGAGGGACGCAAAGGCCGAGACCAGATTAACGAACCCGAGGCCGACGCAATTGTCGACGAAATCGAGAATCTGGTGGCCGACCCGGCCTACGCCGAGCGCAGCATCGGTGTGGTCTCCCTCATCGGGCACAAACAGGCCCATTACATTCAAAGCAAGCTTCTGTCCCGCATTGGCGAGGATCTCTACGTCGCGCACGACATCACCTGCGGCAATCCTGCGACATTTCAGGGCAAGGAACGCGACATAATGTTTATCAGCATGGTTGAGTGTTCGAAGACCAAACAAGCCAAGACCGCAATGCTATGGGAGCAGCGCTATAACGTTGCCTTTTCTCGCGCGAGGGACCGCATGTATCTCTTTCGCTCGGTGCGAGAAGAGGAACTGAATCCTTCCGATCTCAAGGCGCGCGCGATCAGACACTTTGAGTCGCCCATGGAATTGACCGCTTCCGAAGTAGAAGACCTGATCGAGTTATGCGACTCGGAGTTCGAACGGGAGGTTTTCAGTCGGCTCAACGATCAGGGCTATCGTGTTACGCCACAGGTGCGCGTCGGTAAGTTCTCCATCGACATGGTGGTCGAGGGGGCCAATGACCGACGTCTAGCCATTGAGTTGGACGGGGATCAATACCATACGCCTGAGCGTTGGACTGACGACTTGGTACGACAGCGCACGCTGGAACGAATGGGCTGGCGCTTCTGGCGGTGCTGGGGCTCCAGCTACTACCTCGATCCTGATGGGTGCATGCAGGACCTCATTGGCACTCTAGACTCCATGGGCATCAGCCCACTTGGACAAGCCGATACGAGAAACGTCTACACTGAGCATCGTGTGGTCGAAGCAAAGCTGGAAGAGGCACCGGATGCAAGAAGCAAATTGGAGCAACAGCCCGCCCTTCCATTGTCGCGTGAGAGCCCAGTCTCTGAAGCTACCGCACCGCTCTCATCGTCGCGCACAGCAGCGCCGGCTGATTTGGGCGTCGAGTTGGTGCAGACAGGCGACCGTGTCGTGATCTCTTACCACGACCAGTCAGACCGGCAGCATACAGTTCGTATTAGTGCGACAGAGCATGATCCCGACATGTATGTCATCGGAGCCAAGTATCCGCTTGCTCAGGCGCTTATAGGTTGTGCGGTGGATGATGAAGTGGAAATACCAGCAGGTGACGGCATGAAAACGGTCACGATCATGGGGATCGACAAAGCTGAATCAGGTGCCGAACGACACCCCTAGTGGCGACAGAAGACTTCAGTGCCACCAGCGGACTGACTACTATCCTCAGGCATGCGCGTGAAACTGTCCAGCGTCTTGCGCTCGATGCCGAGCCGCTATGCACCCGCCTCGTGTCTGATCTTGGTCTTCGAGAAAAAATGGTGCCGCTGGGGTGACTCGAACACCCGACCCACGCATTACGAATGCGTTGCTCTACCAACTGAGCTACAGCGGCCCCGGAACCTGGAAATCTGGCATAGCCCCAGTGGCGGGCGAATGCAAGATGCGGTGCATTCCCTCACCCACAAAGGACGCTGGCGCGGTTTGGCGTCGCGATCGGGCCGGAAGGCTCTAACGCGGCGGCATCGGGCCGCCCTCTCGGATAATGACCGGCTCCTCGTCCGGATCGACGGGCTCCGGGCCCGGGTCGTCCGGCTGGTGGGTCGGGATGACGATCTCCACCTGCGCGGTCTTGTCGGCGGCGCCGTCCTCCACGGGGGCGGCTTGTGCGCCGTCGTCGATCTTCGCGGGTGCCGTGGTCTCCGGCTCGGAGGGCGGCGCTTCGGGGGCCGGGGGCGCCGGCGCGGGGGGCTCGGGGGCGGGCGGCGGCTCGGGGGCGGCCTCGACCGGCTCGGCCTCCATCGTCGTGACCTGCGGGGCCTCGGCCGCGACTGCGGCCGGCGCTGCCGCACTCGCGGCGCCGATCATGGCGGGCTGGCCGGCGGGCGAGGCGACGTCGATGACCAGGGCCTCCTCTTCCGCGCCCAGCACCTCGACCGGCACGCGCCACGCGAAGGCATCGAGCGCGCCGGTGACGGGCGAGATGGGCGCCCACTGGTCGGAGACGGCGCCGTCGGCGGTCCAGGCCGGGTCGCGGGGCGCGCGCACGGCGCGGGCGAGCCATTCGCGCACGCGGCCCGAATCGCCCGATTCGCCGCCCTCGACACGGGCCATCAGCGTGCAGACGCGGGCCGTGGGCCGGTCGCCCAGAAGCGGTTGCAGCGCCTCGCGGGCCGATGCCCAGTCCCGCGCCTCGACCGCCTCGGTGGCAACGGCGATGGGGCCCTCGACGCTTGCCGGCGTCGACTGGGCCAGCAGCTTGACGCGGCGCAGGCGCTCGCGCGGCGAGTCGCCCGGGCGCGCATGGGCATAGGCCATGGCCAGATCCGGATGCGGCGACAGCTTCCAGCTCTTGGCGATCAGGCGCGAGGCGCGCATGGTGTGGCCCTGCCCGGCCAGCAGGCGGCCGGCGATGTCGGCGGCGGGCACCAGGTCGGGGGCGAGCTTGTGGGCCTCCAGCGCCAGCTCGCGGGCGCGGTCCACGTCGCTGGCCTCCGCCTCCTTGGCCTGGGCCGTGAGCAGCACGGCGCAGCGCCGGGTGGCCATGTCACGGTCGACCTGCTTGTGGTCGCGGGCCACGGCCAGGGTGCGCAGCGCCCCGGTCCAGTCGCCCACCCGGCATTGCAGCTCGAACAGCGCGTTGACGCTCCAGGAGACCTTGGGGTTGCGGCGCACGGCGCGCTGGGCGAACTGGCGGGCCGCCTCCAGCTCGTTCTCGCGCTTGGCCTCGAGGAACAGGCCGTGCAGGCCGAACAGCTCGGTCGCGGGCCGCTCGGTCATGGACTCGAAGATCTTCCGGGCCGTGGCGCGGTCGCCGCCGAGCTGCGCCGCCTGGCCGCGCAGCACGTCGGTCAGCGGCTCGTCGGGCAGCGCCTTCTTGGCGATGGCGGCGTATCTCTGGGCGCGCTCGCGGTCGCCGGCGCCGATCGCGATCATGCCCTGGCTCAGCGCCTCGATACCGCGCTCGCGCCGGCGCCGGTGCAGGCTCCGCCGCATGGCCACCGGCCGCGTGATCACGAAACGCAGCACGGACCAGAGAAACAGCAGCAGCACCACCAGCGTGAGCACGCCGAGCGCGCCCACCAGCACGCTGGTCTCGATGCGGTAGCCGAGCCAGGTGATGACCAGGGAGCCGGGCGCGTCGGCGAACTGGGCGAGGCCGAAGGCGGCGGCGGTAACGATCAGGACGAGAACGAGGACACGCAACATCCGCACCGCCCCTCAGCCGCCGGACGTCTTGCCGCCGGCGCCGCCGAGCAACTGGCTCTTCAGCGCGGCCATGTCCCGGTCCACGGCGAGCCGCTGGCGGACGCCGTCGATCCAGGCCTTCATGGCGGCGGCGGCCTTGGGCGCGGCCTTCAGGACCTCGGCCTCCTTCAGGGCCGTAGCGAAATCTCCCGATTTCAAGGCCGTTTCCATGCGCGCCAGGGTGGCACCCGTCCCGTCGCCCTTGTCCGGCTCGATGCGGCGCACCTTCACGAGGCCGCGCGCGTTGTGCAGCAACTGGCCGATCACGGTGTTGGAGCCGACCCCGGAAGCGGCCTCCAGCGCCGCGTCCACGGCCGCCGGGAACTCCCGCTCGAGCTGGGCGAAGGTGCGCACGCCCTTGGCCGCATGCGCCTTCAGCGCCACCAGCTTCGCCGCGTCCGGCGCGAGCGTCCCGAGGGCTTTCAGCTCCGCCGCGAAGGGCTCGCCGCGATCGACCGCCGTCTGCAGATTGGCGAAGCCGACGACCAGCGCCCTGCCGCGCACGTCGCCGCCGATCTTCTTCTGCCGGTCCGCCAGGCCGGCCAGCTCGGTCTCCAGCTTGGCCATGCGCTGCGCAAGGGCATCCCTGGCCTCGGACAGCGCCGCGGCGAGCTTGTCCGTCTCGGCCTTGAGCGCGGCGCCCTCGGCCTTCAAGACGTCGAGCTCCGGGCCGGAGGCGGTGCCGAGCTTGGCGGCGCGGGCCTCCAGGTCGGTCCTGAGCGCCGCGATGCGGTCGTCCGTCTGCCTGGCCAGGTCCGAAATCTGCGCGGCGAGCGCGGCGGCCTGGGCCACATCGCCGCCGGAGCCCTCGCTGGCGGCCGCGCCCAGGCTCTTCAGCGTCTCCTCCAGGCGCGTGACCTTCCGATTGGCTGCGGCGCCGGCCTCGGCCTCGGCGGCAAGCTCTGCCTCGAGCTTGGCGATGCGGTCGGCGGTGGCCTTGGCGGCGGCCGTCCGGGTGTCGAGGCCCGCCGCGGCGGTCTTGGCGCGTGTCTCGGCCTCGGCGGTGCGCGCGGCCAGCGCCGCCAGCTCCCGCTTCAGGCCGTCGACGGGCGCCGGCTTGGGCAGGTCGGCGATCCTGGCGTCGACCTGGGCGAAGCGGGCGTCCAGCGCGACCTTGTCGATGGCGGGCTCGGGCGGCGGCGCGATCAGGCTGCTGTAGGGCAGCTTGTCGAGGCCGTAGCCGATGGCGAGAACGCCGATCAGGCCGCCCACGAGACCGGCCGCCAGATGGGTGACGAAGCCGCGCACCTCCGAAGGCTGCGTGCGCGGCGGCGGCTCGTCCTCGGCCGGCGCCTCCTGTTCAGCACCGTCGACATCTTCGGCGTCGCCGTCGGGCTCGCCCTCCGCCGCCTCGTCCGCCGGATCGACCTCCTTGGCCTTCAGATCGATGGTGTGGGACGGCCGCTTGGGCCCGACTATGTCCTCCTCCGGCGTCTCCGGCGGGGAGGTCCGGTCGCTGTCCTGATTCGCCATGGCTAGGTGGCCCTCCGCGTCTCGGCGCGCCGCGCGCCGACTCATGCATCCATAGCTGCCGCGCCGCCGGCCCTCAAGCGCCGTCTTTCGTGTCGCAGCCTATCAGAGCTAGCAGCCTATGAGAGTTAGCAAATCGTCTTCCCGGGGCGTGCCGGAAATGGCGACGCGCCGGATGCCGCCGGCGGCGAGCTTGGCGGCGATGGCGTCCGACAGGCAGAAACAGGCGATTCGGCTCGCCGGCTCCAGCAGGTCGTGGGCGGCCACCAGGTCCAGAAAGACGGCCGCCGTGCGCGGCGACATGAAGAGAATGCCGTGCAGGCGGCCGGCGCGGATGTCCTCCTGCACGGCCTCGCTCAATTCGGTCGCGGCGACGGCCTCGTAGACGGTCTCCTGGCGTACCTCGAAGCCGCGTTGCAGCAGCGCCGGTTTCATATTGGAGGCCACATGAGCGCCTGCCAGATGCAGGAGCGGGCCCGCCTGCGGATCGCAATGGCCCTCGGCGACGGGCACCAGATCGGCCGCCGTGCCGCGCCCCGTATGGATCGTGGAAAAACCCAGATCCCGCGCCAGCGCCGCCGTGGCCTCGCCCACGGCGAGCACGGGCAGACGGAGCGCCGCCTCCGGCACGCCGACCCGAGCGAGCGCGCGCAGGCCGTTGCGGCTGGTGACGATCAGCGCCTGAGCCCCGTCGAAGGGCAGGTCCAGCCTGTCCGGGTAGACGATGCTCAGCAGCGGCTCGACCACGGCCTCGTGGCCCTTCGCCTCGAGACGCCCTGCCAGCTTGGCGGCGTCGGGCTCGGGGCGCGTGACGAGGAAACGCATGTGCCCTACCCGACGGCTTCGAAGAAACCGGCGCCGGCGCGCGCCAGCAGCTCCTCGGCCGCATCGCTGCCCATGGCCGCCGCGTCCGACGCGGGACCCTGGCGCGCCGTCTCGTGGCACTGGGTACCGTCGGGGGTGAGGATCATGCCGCGGAAGCGCACGTCGTCGCCGTCGAGCTCGGCGAGGCCGGCGATGGGCGTGCGGCAGGAGCCGTCGAGGCCCGCCAGAAAAGCCCGCTCGGCCGCGACGCGCACGGCCGTTTCCGCGTCGTGCAGGGGCGCCAGGACCTCGGCCATGCGCGCATCGCCGATGCGGGTCTCGATGCCGATGGCGCCCTGGGCCACGGCGGGCAGCATGTCGTCCGGCTCCATCAGCGCGGTGACCTCCGCCTCCAGCCCCAGGCGTCGCAGGCCGGCGAAGGCCAGCAGCGTGGCGTCGACGGCGCCCTCGGCCAGCTTCGTCAGCCGCGTCTGCACATTGCCGCGATAGGTGGCGACCTGGAGATCGGGCCGGAGGCGCTTGACCTGGGCCTGGCGCCTGAGCGACGAGGTGCCGACCACGGCGCCTTGCGGCAGATCGGCGAGGCGCCCCGCCTTCGGGCTCAGGAAGGCGTCGCGCACGTCCTCGCGCGGCAGCAGACAGCCGACCTCCAAGCCCTCCGGCAGCACCGTCTCCATGTCCTTCATGGAATGCACCGCCAGGTCGATCTCGCCGGCCAGCAGCGCCTCCTCGATCTCCTTGGTGAAGAGGCCCTTGCCGCCGACGTCGCGGAGCGGCTTGTCCTGGATGCGGTCGCCCGAGGTCCTGATGATCCGGATCTCGATGTCATCCGCCCCGAGCCCATGCGCCGCCGCCAGCCGGTCGCGCGTCTCGTGCGCCTGACAGAGCGCCAGCGGGCTGCCGCGAGTGCCGATTCGGATGGCTTGGGATTGCAACGGGTTCGCTCCGGGTGCTAGTGGCAGCACAGGGAATACACCAGGACGCGGCACTCTCCTAGCCGTCAGCCGCAGCGGGTTTTTCATGAGCTACCAGAGCATTGGCATCATCGGCGGCGGCGCCTGGGGCACCTCGCTCGCCCAGAGCGCGCGGCGCGCGGGCCGCGACGCGCTGCTGTGGGCCTACGAGCCCGAGACCATCACCGACATCAACGAGGCGCACCAGAACCGCACCTACCTGCCCGGCGTGACCCTCGACCGCGCCGTCCGCGCCACGGGCAAGCTGACCGAGATCGCGGCGCGGGACGCGGTGCTGATGGTGGCGCCGGCGCAGCATGTGCGCGGCATCGCCGCGGAGCTTTCGGCAAGCCTGCCCGAGGGCCGGCCCGTGGTGATCTGCGCCAAGGGCATCGAGCAGAAGACCCATGCGCTGATGTCGCAGGCGGTTGCGGACGCCCTGCCGCAGGCGACCGTCGCCGTGCTCTCCGGCCCGAGCTTCGCGGCGGAGGTGGCGCGCGGCCTGCCGGCGGCGGTGACGCTCGCCTGCGCCGACGAGGAGACCGGCAAGGCGCTGGTGCACGCCCTCGGCCACACCACCTTCCGGCCCTACTGGTCGTCGGACCTGATCGGAGCGCAGATCGGCGGCGCCGTGAAGAACGTGCTGGCCATCGCCGCCGGCATCGTCGCGGGCAAGCAGCTCGGCGCCAGCGCCCATGCCGCGCTGACCACGCGCGGCTTCGCGGAGATCGTGCGGCTCGGCACCGCCCTCGGCGCCCGGGCGGAGACGCTGTCCGGGCTCTCCGGGCTCGGCGACCTGCTCTTGACCTGCGGCAGCCCGCAGTCGCGCAACATGTCGCTGGGCAAGGCGCTCGGCGAGGGCCGCACCCTGAAGGAGGTGCTGGGCGCGCGCAAATCCGTCAGCGAGGGCGTCTTTACGGCGTCGGCCGTCGCGGAGATGGCGCGGGAGCACGATCTGGAGATGCCCATCTGCCAGGCCGTGCACCAGGTGGTCTCGGGCGAGGTCTCCGTCGACACGGCCATCCAGGGCTTGCTTTCGCGCCCCTTCCGCGCCGAGAATTGACGCGACCCAACGCCCGCCCCGGGCTTCGAAATCCGTACTCTCAGGGAACCCTTCCATGCTCTACGCGATCATCTGTACCGACAAGCCCGACGGGCTGCCGCTCCGCCAGGAGACCCGGCCGAAGCATCTCGACTATCTTCAGGGGCTCGCGGACACGCTGAAGATCGCCGGGCCGTTCCTGAGCGAGGAGGCGCAGACGCCGAACGGCAGCATGCTGGTCGTGGACGTGGCCTCCCTCGACGAGGCCAGGGCGATCGCCGAGGGCGACCCCTATGCCAAGGCGGGGCTGTTCGAGAGCGTCGAGTTCCGCCCCTGGACCTGGACCGTCGGCAACCCGGAAGGGGCGTGAGCGCCATGGCGTACTGGCTGTTCAAGTCCGAGCCCAATACCTGGTCCTGGGAGGATCAGGTGAAGGAAGGGGCCAAGGGCGCCGAATGGGACGGCGTGCGCAACTATCAGGCGCGCAACAACATGCAGGCCATGAAAAAGGGCGAGCTCGGCTTCTTCTACCACTCGGTGAACGAGAAGCGGGTGGTCGGCATCGTCAAGGTGGTGAAGGAGGCGCACCCGGACTCCACCACCGACGACGAGCGCTGGCACTGCGTGGACGTGGCCGCCGTCGAGCCCCTGCCGGCCCCCGTGACCCTCGACCAGATCAAGGGCGAGCCCAAGCTCGAGGAGATGGTGCTGGTGAAGAACTCGCGGCTCTCGGTGCAGCCGGTGACGGCGGCGGAATGGAAGGTGGTCTGCAAGATGGGCGGGCTCAAGAAGCCGCCGACGGCCTAGGGTCTGTGGACATTCACGTTGCGGATGCTGGTGGTCATGGGCGCCATCATCGGCGCCTTCGGGGTGTGACGGGCCCGCGCGAGTCTAGCACTGCCCTTCCGCTTCGCGGCGACGGGCCAGGAGATCCTCGAACCACTCCGTCTCGTGGACTGACGCCAGATCGGCGTCCAAAGCCATGTGGTCGGCATCGGGCAAGGCCTCGGCCGCCTCCGCCTTGAGCAGCCAGCGCCGCACTTCGTCGTCCTCGCCCCTCAGGCCATGGAGACAGGCCAGGTTGTAGGCCGCGGGGCCCGGCGCGACGTCCTCGGCCGCCCTCAGCTTCTCGGCCGCCTGGTCCAGCAGATCGTCGCAGGCGGCGCCCGATCGCCGCGCCGCTTTGGTCAGGAGGACGCAGCCCCAGTCGTTCAGCGCGCCGTAGTGGTCGGGCTCGATCTCCTGAGCCGCCGCAAGCCGCGCAATGGCCTCATCGAGCATTCCGTCGTCGTCATTCGCCATGGCCAGGACCCACAGGGTAGCGCCCCAGCCATAGAGCGATTGGGGACTGTCCGGCTTCACCCTGGCGGCTTCGGCGTATTTCGCAATGGCCGCTTCGTAGAGCGCCGGGTCCTGTCTTCGCATTCCCAGGCCGGACAATGCGTCCGCCCAGCCCTGCAGCGCCAAGTGAAGGCGTGGATCGATTTGGACGGCTTCGGCGAATTTGGCGAAGGCCGGCTCGTACAGGCTTTCATCGTCCTTCAACAGCGCCAGCGCACAAAGAGCCGCACCCCAGCCGTAATGCGCCACCGCGGCATCCGGCTCGACCTCGACCGCGTCGGCAAACCGCGCAATGGCTGCTTCCAGCAAGCCTGCGTCCTTCTTCAGGCTCGCCAGATCGTGCAGCGCCGCGCCCCAGTCGCGGAACACGCGGTGCATGTCCGGCTTGATCTCGACCGCATGCGCGAACCTGGCGATGGCTGCCTCGAACAGAGCGTCATCGTTCTGCGATCGCGCCAGGGCCCAGAGCGCAAGGCCCCAATGATACTGCATCTCGGGATTGTCCCGCTCGATCTCGGCGGACGCCGCGAACTTCGCAGTGGCCGCCTCGAACAGGCCCGGATCCGCCTTCAGGTCCGCCAGCTCGCACAACGCCAAGCCCCAACAGTAAAGCGCCTCAGCTTGACGTGGCTCGATCTCGACCGAGGCCGCGAACTTCGCAATGGCTGCCTCGAACAGGTCCCGATCCGCCTTCGATCTCGCCAGCTCGAACAGGGCCCCGCCCCAGTTGCCCAGCGCCATATGCGACTGCGGCTCGATCTCGACGGCCCGCGCGAACTTGGCGGCAGCCTCCCCGACCGGCCCCATGTCCCCCTTCAGCTTCGCCAGGTCGAGCAGCGCGGCGCCCCAGCGGTTGAACACGTCGTGCTGATCCGGCTCGATGGCGACGGATGCGGCAAGCTTCTCGAACGCCGCCTCGAACAGGCCCTCGTCTTGTTTTCGCTGTGCCAGGGCCAACAGCGCCATTCCCCAGTTCCTGAGGGCGCCGTGTTTGTCCGGCTTGATCTCCAGAGCCGCCGCGAACTTGGCAAAGGATGCCTCGATCAGGCCCTCGTCGCCGGTCAGCTCCGCCTGCGAGAGCTGCGCAGCACCCCAACCGTTGAGCGCCTCGTGCTGGTCCGGCTTGATCTCGAGAGCGGCCGCGAACTTCGCCATGGCGGCCTCGAAGAGGCACGCGTCCTGCTTCAATCGCGCCAGGGCGAGCAGCGCGCGCCCCCAATTGCCGAGCGCTTCATGGCCCTGCGCATTGACGGCGCAGGCGCGCTCGCACAGACCGATGCACTCGGACAACAATTGCGCGGACTCGCCCGGTCTCGCCTTTTGCGCATCAGCCCATTTCCGATGGGATAGGTTTACGAGGTCCCAATATGAGGTGTTTCGTCCGCTTCCATTCGGTTTCTTTGTGTTGCCGGCCTTGTCGATGACGTGTTCACTCCCCTTATCGGATACCTGCAGATGACAAAGCGTCGACCGAAGGTCCTCCACCGCCCAGCCATCGGAGCCGCACGATGGCATATCTGTGCAAGCTGAGCGACATCGCCGACCCCGGCGCCAAGGGCATCGACCCGGAGGGCGCGCCGGAGCAGCCCGGCGTCATTGTCGTGCGGCACGGAGGCGCCGTTTACGGCTACGTCAACGCCTGCCCGCATCAGGGGACGCCGCTCGAGACCTTTCCCGACAGGTTCCTGGACCGCGACGGGCGGCACCTGATCTGCACGACCCATGGGGCGCGCTTCCGCATCACCGACGGCTCTTGCGTGGCGGGGCCCTGCAAGGGGCAATCGCTGGCGCCGGTGGCGCTCACGGTCGAGGACGGCTGGGTGCGGCGCGAAAGTTGAAAAATACCCTTCCGCGCAAGGCGTTGTTAGACGAAAATCGCACGACCAACGAGTCGGTTGAAGGGGTTTTGCGGCCTCTTCATAATGCCGGCCATGCGACGTGTTCAGGGGAGGACGAGTTCCATGTCCGAGGTCAAGCTCTACGAGGTTCCCGGCGACTGGGCGACCCGCGCCTATATCGACAACGACAAATATCTGGAGATGTACAAGCGGTCGCTGGAGGACCCGGACGGGTTCTGGGGCGAGCACGGCAAGCGCGTCGACTGGATCAAGCCCTACACCAAGGTCAAGAACACCTCCTTCGATTACGACGACGTCCATGTGAGCTGGTACGAGGACGGCACGCTCAACGTCTGCGCCAACTGCGTCGACCGCCATCTGGCGACCAAGGGCGATCAGGCGGCGATCATCTGGGAAGGCGACGACCCGAGCGAGTCCAAGACGCTGACCTTCAAGGACCTGCACCGGGAGGTCTCGGTCTTCGCCAACGTGCTGAAGGCCATGGGCGCCAAGAAGGGCGACCGGGTCACGGTCTACATGCCGATGATCCCCGAGGCGATCGTCTCCATGCTGGCCTGCGCCCGCATCGGCGCCATCCATTCGGTGGTGTTCGGCGGCTTCTCGCCGGACGCGCTGGCGGGCCGCATCGTGGACTGCGAGTCCAAGTTCATCGTCACCGCGGACGAGGGCCTGCGCGGCGGCCGGACGGTGCCGCTCAAGGCCAATGTCGACGAGGCCCTGAAGACCTGCAAGGGCGACGAGAAGGTGCTGGTGGTCAAGCGCACCGGCGGCGCCATCGACATGCAGGACGGCCGCGACGTCTGGTACCACGAAGAGCGCGAGACCGTCTCCGAGGACTGCCCGCCGGAAGAGATGAGCGCGGTCGACCCGCTCTTTATTCTCTACACCTCGGGCTCGACGGGCACGCCCAAGGGCGTGCTGCACAATTGCGGCGGCTACATCGTCTACACGTCGATGACCCACCAGCTGATCTTCGACTACCGCGACGGCGATGTTTTCTGGTGCACGGCCGACGTCGGCTGGATCACCGGCCACAGCTACACCACCTA
>JAKSBI010000613.1 GCA_022361215.1 Hyphomicrobiales bacterium
CTTCCAGACGGCGGCGGTCCTGGCCGAGCTGATCCCGCTCGACGGCGCCCTCAGCGACGGCGCCATCGTCGACACCTCGGTGAGCTTCGGCGCCGATGGCCCGAGCGACACCGCGCCGACCACGGTCAAGCTGACGGATGCGGACGGCAACGACTTCGACGGCGCCGCGACGGGCCTCTTCGATTCGCAGACCGGCGAGCCGATCTTCCTGGTGACCGATCCGGACTCCGGCCTGGTGCTGGGGCTGGTCGGCGGCACCGATCCGGCCGCTTCGCCGGTCGCCTTCGCCATGGTCCTCGATCCGGAGACCGGCGAGTTCGCGCTGGTCACCTATCGGGGGCTCCTGCATCCGGACGGCCAGAATGGCGGCTCCGTCGGTCTGGACGTGATCTTCGTCACCGCGACCTTCGTCGACGGCGATGGGGACACGGCCTCGGCGACGACCGGAACGCCCCTGCCGATCTCCTTCGGCGACGACGAGCCGATTGCCTTCCAAGACACCGACTTCGTCAAGGCAGGTGTGGTGGGCGACGACGCGGATCCGGAGCCGGTGACCGGCAACGTCATCACCGATGCGGAGAACAACGGCGACTTCGGCGCCGACGACGTGGGCAGCGACCAGCCGGTCGCGGTGACGGCGGTGAACGGCGTGGCCGTCGACGACACCGCCAACCCGTCCGGCACCCAGATCGTGGGCACCTATGGAACCCTGACGATCTTCGAGGACGGCTCCTACAGCTACGATCTCAACGACACCGATCCGGCCGTGATCGCGTTGGCCGAAGGCGAGCTGGCGCTCGACAGCTTCAACTACACGATCACCGACAGCGACGGCGACAGCGCGTCGAGTTCCCTGCAGATCACCATCGAGGGCAGCAACGACGGCCCCGTGGCCGAGGCGGAGGCGGTGGACGTCCGCCTGTCCGAAGAGGGCCTGTCCGGGGCCAACCCCGACGACGCGGGCAACCAGGACACCACCGACGCGGATCAGGGCACGGTCGACCTCGGCGTCACCGACCCGGACGGCGATACGCTCACCTACACGCTGGACGGCGCCCCGGATCTGACCTCCGGCGGCCAGCCCGTGCAGTGGTCCGGCCAGGGCACGGACACGCTGGTCGGGACCGTCGGCGAGACCACGGTCGTCACCATCTCGATTGGCGCGGACGGCACCGTCTCGGTGGATCTCGACGGACCGGTCGACCATCCCTCGGCGGGCCAGGAGGACGACCTGACCGTCACGGTCCAGGCGACGGCCTCCGACGGCCAGGAGTCGACGGTGGTGGACGTCAACGTCACCATCGAGGACGACAGCCCGGTTGCCGCGAACGATACGGCCGAGGTCGGCGAGCCCGGCACCCAGACGCTCAACGCGCTCTTCGTCCTGGATACGTCGTTCTCCATGAACGGCACGAAGCTCGACCTCGCGATCCAGGCGATCAAGGACTTCGCGTCGCAGCCGGGCGTCCA
>JAKSBI010000831.1 GCA_022361215.1 Hyphomicrobiales bacterium
CATGCTGATCGGGCCGACGGCCACCAAGGAGGAGTGCAAGACCTTCGCCGAGAAGATCGAGGCCGACCCCGGCAACTACATCGCCCAGCCGACGCTGTCGCTCAGCGCCTGTCCGACCCTGGTCGAGAACGGCATCGCGCCCCGCCATGTGGACCTGCGTCCCTTCGTGCTGGTGGGCGACCAGGTGCGGCTGACGCCCGGCGGTCTCACCCGGGTGGCGCTGCGGGAAGGCTCGCTGGTGGTCAACTCGAGCCAGGGCGGCGGCACCAAAGACACCTGGATCCTGCAGGACTGATGGCACCGCCGGCCGCTCATAACCTGCAGAGCGCACCGCACGCGGCGCCGGGGAGCGGCTGACCGATGCTCGGGCGCACGGCCGACGACCTGTTCTGGCTCTCCCGCTACGTGGAGCGGGCCGAGAACATGGCGCGGCTGACAGAGGTCGGCTACCGCATCACCCTGATGCCGCGCAACTCCGACGAGTACCGCGAGGAATGGCGCTCGACGCTCGCCAGCGCCGGCTGCGTCGTCGGTTTCGAGAGCAAGTACGGCGAGTTCACCACCGACAACGTGGTGAACTATCTGCTGCTCGACCCGGAGAACCCCTCCAGCGTCTATTCCTGCATGGAGACCGCCCGCAACAAGGCGCGCTCGGTGCGCACAGCCATGACCACCGACATGTGGGAGAGCCTGAACGCCACCTGGCTGGAGCTGTCCAGCGTCAAGCCGCGCAGCATGACGCCGAACGTGCTGCCGGGCTTTCTGGAGTGGGTCAAGCAGCGCTCGCAGCTCTTCCGCGGCGCGCTTCTCAGCACCAGCCTGCGCAACGACAACTACGTCTTCAACCAGCTCGGCGCCTTCATGGAGCGCGCCGACAACACCGCCCGCATCCTCGACGTGAAGTACTACATCCTCCTGCCCGAGCACGAGATCGTCGGCGGCGGCATGGACAGCTATCAGTGGACCACCATCCTGCGCTCGGTGGCCGCGCATCGCAGCTACCGCTGGGTCTACCGCGAGAGCTACCGGCCCTGGCGCATCGCCGAGTTCCTGATCCAGTGCAAGGACATGCCGCGCTCGCTGGCCTATTGCTACGGCCAGATCAACGCCAATCTGGTGACCCTTGCCGAAGCCTACGGCCAGCGCCACGACTGCCATGAATTCGCCGAAGAGACGGCGCATCTGCTCAACGGCCAGACCATCGACGACATCTTCCAGAGCGGCCTGCACGAGTTCCTGACGGACTTCATGGGACGCAACAACCGGTTGAGCGACGACATCTCCGTCGCCTACCATTTCCACGACTGAGAGCGAGTCGGCCCCCGAGGTTGCCCCTTGCGCATCGCCATCCGCCACAGCACCCGCTACCGCTACGACGAGCCGGTGAGGTATTCGGCCCAGAGCCTGCGCCTGACGCCGCGCGCCGCCGCCAGCCAGGAGATCGTGCGCTGGTCGGTCGAGGCGCCGGGCATCGACAAGGCGGCGGCCTTCGTCGACGGCTTTGGCAACCAGGTGCATCTGATCACGGTCACCGAGCCCCATCAGGAGATCACCATCGCCGTCGACGGTGAGGTCGAGACCAGCGACACGGCCGGCGTCGTGCAGGGCGTGAAGGAGGTGGCGCCACGCGCGCTCTTCCTGCGGCAGACCGATCTGACCCGGGCCGACGACTCCATTGCGGATCTGGCGGCGGATCTCGGCGGCGAGGATACGGTCCAGCGCCTGCACGACCTGATGGGCCGCATCCGCGACCGCGTCGAATACCGCGTCGGCGAGACCCACTCCGAGACGACGGCGGCCGAGGCCCTGGCCCGCGGCGCCGGGGTCTGCCAGGACCATGCCCATCTCTTTATCGCGGCGGCACGTCACCTGGGGGTTCCCGCGCGCTATGTCAGCGGCTATCTGTGGGCGACGGAGGGGGAGCCGGGCGAGGCCCAGCACGCCTGGGCCGAGGCCCATATCGACGATCTGGGCTGGGTCGGCTTCGACATCTCCAATGGCATCTGCCCGGATCCGCATTACGTGCGCGTCGCCTGCGGCTTGGACTATATCTCGGCGGCGCCGGTTCGGGGCACGCGCCGGGGCGGGGGCTCGGAAGCGCTGGACGTCACCGTCGAGGTGGGCGAGGCGCAGACGCAGCAATAACGGGCCGCGCGGCGGCAGGGGGACGTTGAATGACCTATTGCGCCGGTCTTCTGCTGAATGATGGCGTCGTTCTGGCCTCGGACACGCGCACCAATGCCGGCCTCGACAACATCGCCACCTTCTCCAAGATGCGCATCTGGGAGCGGCCGGGCGACCGCGTCGTCGTGCTGCTGTCGGCGGGCAACCTGGCCGTGAGCCAGGCGGTGGCGACGCTGCTCGACGAGCGCGCCGAGACCGAGGCGCCCGAGGGCGAGACGCTGTTCACGGCCACCTCCATGTTCCAGGTGGCCCGCCTCGTCGGCGCCGTGGTGCGCGAGGTGCGGCAGATGGACGGCGAAGCGCTGGAGGCCATGAGCGAGAGCTTCTCGGCCACCTTCCTTCTGGCCGGCCAGATCGAGGGCGGTCAGGTGCGTCTCTTCCAGGTCTATGCCGCCGGCAACTTCATCGAGGCCACCCAGGACACCCCCTTCCTGCAGATCGGCGAGCACAAATACGGCAAGCCGATCCTCGACCGGGTGGCGACCATGGACATGGCGCCCGCGGAGGCCGCCAAGCTGCTGCTGCTCTCCTTCGACTCGACCCTGCGCAGCAACCTCTCTGTCGGCATGCCCATCGATCTCATGATCTACCGCAAGGACGCGCTCAAGGTGGAGCTGAAGCGCCGCTACGAGGCCGACGACGCCTACTTCAAGAAAATCTCCGAAAGCTGGTCCGAGGCCCTGCGTAGCTCCTTCGGCAGCGTGCCCGACTTCGAGATCTAGAGTCGTCCCGGCCCCGTCTCATTGGGTGCACATTCACTCCGTCATTCCCGCGAAAGCGGGAATCCATTTACACCGTCCACCCGCACGATCGGATCGGTTGGTGCACACGCGGCTCGCGACCCGCCAGCCCGAGCTTCTTTTCGGATCATCCGCTCAATTGCGACCGCCAATGGATTCCCGCTTTCGCGGGAATGACGAGAGAGGCGCTGGCGAGTCCCACCAAATTGGCAAGGCTGTAGGCGGCGGCCACGCCCCACCTGCGGCCGATCGCCGGGCCACAAGAAACGGGTGGCTCGCGCCGGCCGCTGGCGGTAGGGCCGGTCCTGGCGTCGGCGAGGGAGGCACGCGCAACAGGATCGGAGTCTCGAAACATGGACTGTGCCCACCCCCTCGCCGAGGCGCGCGCGGCCGTCACCCAGGCGCTCGCGGCGGGAACCAGCCCCCAGGGACTGCCGGCCGCGCAGCTCTTCGCGCGCGGCACGCTGAAGCTCTACTTCTACGAGCCGCGCGGCCAGGATCGCCAGACGCCGCACGACCAGGACGAGGTCTATGTGGTGGTCCGCGGCTCCGGCACCTACGCCGTCGGCGCCGACGAGGCATCCCTGGAGCGCGTGTCCTTCGGACCGGGCGACGCGCTCTTCGCGCCGGCCGGCGCCGTTCACCGCTTCGAGGATTTCACCGACGACTTCGGAACCTGGGTGATCATGTATGGGCCGCAGGGCGGAGAGCGTCCCGGCGCCTCTTGACGTGGGACCCGCGTCAGTCGACGTCCGACACGAGCGCGGCGACGCTGCGGTCCTCGGCATCGGCACTGGCGGAGAGGCCCTTCGCCACGCCGGCGCGGTCGGCCGCATTGCGGTTCTGGCTGACCTTCCACTTGCCCTCGAGCCGGGCGACGGGGATCTCGATGCCGACGATGGCCCTGAGCTGGCGCTGGACGAAGTCGTCCGGCGCATCGCTCACCGCCCAGGGCGCCGCCAGCTCGCGCTCGTAATGGTCGGTGAGCGACGTGATCAAGGCCAGCAGCCGGTCCGGGTCCGTGTAGGTCTCGATCCGGCCATAGGCGTGCACCACCGCATAGTTCCAGGTCGGCACCACGCGACCGGTCTCCTGCTTCGTCGGGTACCAGGACGGCGTGACATAGGCCTGCGGCCCGCTGAACACCGCCAGCGCCTCGACCTCGGACGAGATATCCTGCCAGTGCGGGTTGGCGCGCGCGAAGTGTCCCTTCAGGGTACCGTAGGGCGCCGGCTCCGGATCGATCAGCATCGGGATATGGCTGGCCGTCAGGCCGTCGGCGCCGAGCGTCACCAGGGTCGCCAGGCTGTGGGCGCGGATCAGGTCGTGCAGAACCTCCACGCGCTCCTCGCGAAAATGGGGCGGTACGTACATCGGTTGGGCTCCTGGCCGTTGACCGCCTGGGTTTAAGCTCCGATTGGCTCCGTGGAAAGGGCCAATACGGGAAAGCGTAGGGCGCCAATGCGCCGGCCGCGACAGAAGGGACCAGACATGCCGAAACCGGAGCTTTATCGGGCGCTCGCCGCCTACAATCGAGCCATGAACGCGCGCGTCTACGAGGTCTGCGCCGGCATCCCGGATGCGGCGCGCAGGGCCGACCGGGGCGCCTTCTTCAAATCCATCCACGGCACCCTCAACCATCTCCTCTACGGCGACCGGGCGCTGATGAACCGGCTGGCGGGCACCGCGTTCGACCTGGCCCCGGTGGGGGAGGACCTCTACGAGAGCTTCGACGAGCTGCGCGCGGAACGGATCGCCACCGACGCCGAAATCTGCGATTGGACGAAGACCCTGGACGAGCCCTGGCTCGCCGCCGAGATCGCCTGGGTCAGCGGGATCGACAATCGGCAGCGGGTGCAGCCTCGCTGGCTGCTGGTCTCGCACCTGTTCAACCACCAGACCCACCATCGCGGCCAGCTCACCACGTTGCTGACCCAGGCCGGCTACGACGTCGGGGTGACGGACCTGCCGCGGGTGGTGGCGCAGGACCGGCCCGGCGGCGTCCGGGACGACCGGGGCTTTTGAGCCCGCAACCGTTCACGGTTGTTTGAGCTGGAGTTGAAGCACACGAAACCGCGCTCCGCGCGTTTCCAGCACGACCCCTGGCCAAAGGGGTCCACCTGTTCACACAACTGCAGTTGAGATCGAAGGCAAGAGACCCATGTCCCAGAGCTTCCGCCCCATCGCCGCCGCCGGCCGTCTGACCTTCCGCGCCATGGCACTCGCCGGCGCACTCGCCGTCGCCATCGCAGCCGTCCCGTCCTCCGATGTCCTGGCCGGCGGGCACAAGCCCGATGAGAAGAAGGCCATGGCCGACGACAAGATGATGAAAGACAAGGCCATGAAAGACGAGAAAATGATGAAGGACGAGAAGATGGCCGACGACAAGACGATGAAGGACAAGGCCATGACGGACGACAAGATGATGAAGGAGAAGAAATAGGCGGAACCTGATCGGCCGGCGCGCCGTCTCGCGGCGCGGCCGGCGGTGCGCCGGGTCGCTGCCAGGTCCACCCGGCGGAACAGGCCGTGCGGCGGGGCGGGCTCCCGTTGATTGCCCTAAGGGTCTCGTCTGACGGACCCGAATGCCTCCTACGCCCCCGCCGCACGGCCGACCCTGGCCGCTAAAGCATGTCTCCCGAAAGTGGATACCGGTTTCGGGACAAAAGACATGCTTCACCAAAGAGCTAGAGCAATGGCGCGAATCAGAATGATCGCGACATGCTCTAGAGGATCGATCTTGACGCAGGCAACGCACGCGACGAAAGGCATGGCTGGCTCATGGCGCACGCTCGGGCTCGCCCTCGGCATCGCATTGCTGGTCGTGGCCGGCCTGGCGCTCGCCCATGAGGTCCGTAGCGCCGCGGCGACCGGCGACTACCGGGTGATCCCGGCGAGCGAGCTCTGGTTCAAGGCCCATGTCGGCAGCCTGAACCTGGCCCAGGCCATCACGCAGCGCTATCTGCACCCCACGCTCTGGGACCCGGTGATCGTCTCGGTCCTGCGCTGGCCGCTCTGGTCGCTGGCGGGCGCTCTCGGCGCCTTCCTGCTGCTGGCGATGCCGCGCACGTCCGGACGGGGAGGCGAGTCCCCATGACCGTTCGGCGCAAAAAGGGCTGGGAGATCCCCGAGCGCGAGGCGACGCCGGAAGCGCTCTTTCTGGACCGCCGCCGCGTCCTGAAGGCGCTCGGCGTCTCGGGCGCCATCCTGGCCGCGCCTGCCGCCTTGCGGTTCGCGACCGATCCGGCGGCCGAGCGTCGAGGCAGGATGGCCGCCGGCAAGGCCGCAAACCCCGCCGAGACGCCCGAGCTCGTTCAGGCGCCGCGCAACCCGCGCTATACGCTCGACCGGCCCCTGACCGAAGAGCTGCTCGCCATCAGCTACAACAACTTCTACGAGTTCGGCTCGCACAAGGGCATCTTCAGGGCCGCGCAGGCGCTGGTCACCGATCCCTGGACGATCAGGATCGACGGCGCGGTGGAAAAACCCTTCGAGATCGGTTTCGAGGACCTGCTGCAGAAGGTCGCGCTCGAGGAGCGCCTCTATCGCCACCGCTGCGTCGAGGCCTGGGCCATGGCCGTGCCGTGGACCGGCTTTCCCCTGAAGGCGCTGGTCGATCTGGCGCGGCCGCTCGGCAAGGCCAAGTATGTGCGCTTCCAGACCTTCCAGAACCCCGAGATCGCGCCCGGCCACCGGGAGGCCTATTACCCCTGGCCCTACACCGAAGGCATCACCGTCGCAGAGGCCACCAACGAGCTGGCGTTCCTGGTCACCGGCGCCTACGGCAAGACCCTGCCGAAGCAGATGGGGGCGCCGCTCCGCCTGGCGCTGCCCTGGAAGTACGGCTTCAAGTCCATCAAGTCGATCGTGCGCGTGAGCTTCCTCGAGAACCGGCCGAAGAGCTTCTGGGAGGCGCTGCAGCCCAGGGAATACGGCTTCTGGGCCAATGTGAACCCGGATGTGCCCCATCCCCGCTGGAGCCAGGCCCGGGAGAAGATGCTCGGCACCGGCAAGATGATCCCGACCCGCCTCTTCAACGGCTACGGCGCGTTCGTCGCCGATCTCTACAAGGGCCTGGAGGGCGAGCGGCTCTACACGTGAGGCTTTGCCATCCCCTCCCGTCAGTCCTGCGAAAGCAGGACTCCATTCCACCTCACCATGCGGCCAGAACCATCGGGTCCAGCCCGAACCTCTCGTGGGACACTATCCGAGCCCTTCGCTCTGCCGCCGACGCCAATGGTGTCCTGCTTTCGCAGGAATGACGACGTGCGTAGGTCGGCCCCACGGCGTCGAGCCATCGGCCGACCTGAGATTGCCGCATCTTCGTGGTAGGTTTGCACCATGCCGCGTTTCGTCCTGGCCGCGCTCCTGACCGGCGTCCTCGCGGGCGCTCTCATCGCTTGGCCGGCCGCCTCGACGCCCCGTGACGGCGCGGCGGCCGATCCCATGGGGCGGGGCCCGTCGCTGTTCGACGAGGTCTTCGCCGGTGGCGCCTCCGGTCCCCGCGTGCCGTACCCGTTCGCGCGGCTGCGCGAGGCGCTGGCCGCGCGGCTCGGGCTCGACGTCTCCGACCTGCGCGAGGTGCTGCTGCCGCTCGGGCGGGCGTTGCAGCGGGAGGCGGCGGCGCCCGACTATTTCGCCTCGCCGCGCCATGTGCTGGCGGTGACGCGAGAGGGAGGCGGGCCGGAGCGGCCGCTGGCCAAGGACCGGCTCTTCATCGGCTATCAGCCGAAGGCGGAGTCGCTCGAGATCGTCAGCTACAACGAGAGCGCTGGACGGTTCGACTTCCAGATCGTCGAGGACTACGCGCCCGGCAAGACGCCCCGCCTGCGCGCCGCGCCGCGGGGGCTGTGCGAGAGCTGCCATCAGAACCACGCGCCGCTCTTCCCCGCCGCGCCCTGGAGCGAGACCGACGCCAACCCCGCGGTGCATGCGCGCCTGCATGCCGGCGGCAGGCTGTTCCAGGGGCTCGCCCGGCGCCCGGCCGGCATGGCCGCCGAGCACGCCCGCGACATCGAGAGCGCGGTGTCGCGCGCCAACCTGTTTCCCGTCCTCCAGGAGATCTGGCGCGACGGCTGCGCGGCGGGCGAGGGGGACGGCCCCACGCGCCGCTGCCGAGCCGCACTTCTGCGTCTCGGCTTGCAGACGCGGCTTTCCGCATCGCGAGCGGTGGATACCGCCTCCGCCGCCTTCGCGCACGTGATCGCGCCGACCTTCCGGCGCTCCTGGGCCCGGCTCTGGCCCGCCGGCTTGGGCGTACCGGCGCATCTGCTGCCGGACCGCGATCCCATGGCCGCTGCCGCGACGCCTGCGCTGGACCCCTTGACCCCGAGGCCGCCGGCCGCGCGCTGGCATGGCGCCTCCAAGGAGGACGTCGCGCGGGCCGTCGCCGCGCTGGCCACGCTGTTCGCCGACGAGACCGTCCGGCGGCTCGACCG
>JAKSBI010000074.1 GCA_022361215.1 Hyphomicrobiales bacterium
ACGGGCGGCAGGGTCCGTTGATCTTGCCTCTAGGGCCGGTCAGGTGTCGTCCGGCCGGATCAGGAACAGGAGCTGGTTGAACTCGACCAGGGTGGCGTCCTCGGTCTGGATGGCCTCGACCGTGCCCGCCACCGGCGCCTCGATGGTGGTGAAGAGCTTCATCACCTCGATCAGGCAGACCGGGTCGCCGGCCGACACCTTCGCGCCGACCTCCACGAAGGCTGGCTCGTCGGGCGAGGGGCGGCGGTAGAAGGTCCCGACCATCGGCGCGCGAACTTCCGTCAGGCCGGCCTCGACGGCCGGAGCGGCGGGCACCGGGGAGGCAGACGGCGCCGGAGGTGCCTCCGCACCGGCGGGCGCGGCGCGGGCGGCCTCTCTCGCCGGAGGCGCGGCCGTCGGGGCCTCGGCACGCGGCGGCGATGCGGTCGCGCCGCCGTTGCGGCGTACGACCAGCCGCGTGCCGTCAAGTTCGAGAATGACTTCTTCGCAGTCCGACGCGTCGATCAGCTTCAGGATCTCGGCGACTTCCTTGAACGACAACGCCATGACGCTTTGGCCCCGTTCACGACGCGCCGAGGCTGAAGGTCTCGCCGAGCTGCGCGGCGGCCTGCTGCATCTGGGGCACGAAGCCGAGCGCCTGGTTCATGGTCAGGCGCGCCTCGGGTGCCATCACGGCAACGCCGCCGACGAGCTCCCCGGCGGCGGTCGTCACCGGCACGGCGATGCACACCACGCCCTGGATGAACTCCTGGTCGTCGATGCCGATGCCGCTCTCGCGGATCGCGGCCAGCGCCTCCGCCAGCGTGTCCGCATCGGTGATCGTGCGGTCGGTGTAGCGGCTCAAGGGGATCGTCCTGAGCAGGTCCTTGAGCTGGCCTTCGGGCTTCTGCGAGAGCAGCAGCTTGCCGATGGCCGTGCAGTGGGCCGGGACCTGGCTGCCGGACTCGAAGCGCAGCCCAAGGGGCCATTTCGCCTCGACGCGGTCGAGATAGATCACTTCCGAGCCGGACAGGATGCCGAAATTGCAGGTCTCGCCGGTCTCCTCGGAGAGCGCGCGCAGGATGGCATGGCGGATGCCGCGCGGCGCGGCGGCGGCCAGGGTGCTGAGCGCGAACTGGATCAGGCGGGGCCCCTCCACATAGCCGCGCTTGTCGTGGTCGCGCTCCACGAAGCCGAGCTCCGTCAGCACGCTGATGATGCGGTGGGCCGTCGGCTTGGTCATGCCGGTCTCGCGCACCAGATCAGCCATGGAGATCGAGCTGGAGTTGGAGACGATGGTCTCCAGCAGCGAAAAGGCCTTGCCCATGGCGCCGAACTGCAGCAGCCGCTCGGCCTCGTCGTCGCGCGTCATGGCGACCACGTCGGCGCCGTGGGTCTCGTCGCTCTGGCGGGCGCGCTTGGATTGGCGGATGGACATGCGGTCTGATCGCGCTTGGTCTTGACAGGAATCTGGCCCAGTCTCCACTATGCAGCTCCCAATATACGAAATCAATTGTCTTGGATATCGAGACGTTAACGGGGAGGGCGAGCCGTCGCCTGAGGCGCGGCGGCCGGGCCGGGCAGTGCAGCGTGTGCTGATTGCAAATCGCGGCGAGATCGCCCTGAGGGCGGCGCGGGCCTGCCGGGCGGTGGGCCTGGAGTCGGTCGCGGTCTATTCCGAGGCCGATGCGGCGAGCCCGCATCGCTGGGTCGCGGACGCCGCCTGGTGCGTCGGACCGGCGCCCTCGACGGCGAGCTATCTCAATAGTCCGGCGTTGCTGCATGTGGCCAAGGCGTCCGGCTGCGACGCGGTCTATCCGGGCTACGGCTTCCTGGCCGAGAACGCCGATTTCGCCGAGCGCTGCGCCGCGGAAGGGCTCGCCTTCATCGGCCCCCGGCCGGAAACGATCCGGCTGATGGGCGACAAGGCGCGCGCCCGCGCGGCGGCGGAGCGGGCCGGCGTGCCCATCGTGCCAGGCTCGGAAACGGCATTCGACGGCCTCGACGAGGCGCGCGGGGCGGCCAGGGCCATCGGCTTTCCGCTGCTCCTGAAGGCGCGCTCGGGCGGCGGCGGCCGCGGCATGCGCGTGGCGGAGGACATGGCCGCGTTCGGGCGCCTGTTCGAGCAGGCGAGGGGAGAGGCCGAGGCCGCCTTCGGCGATGGCGCCATCTATCTCGAGCGCTTCTTGGCCCGCGTGCGCCATATCGAGGTGCAGCTTTTCGGCGACAGCGGGGGCCGGGTCGTGCAGCTCGGCGAGCGCGACTGCACGGTGCAGCGGCGCCACCAGAAGCTCGTCGAGGAGGCGCCGTCGCCCGCGCTCGACGCGGAGACCCGCGCGGCCCTGCTCGATGCCGCGGTGCGGCTCGGACGGTCCGTCGGCTACGAGGGCGCCGGCACGGTCGAGTTCGTCTACGAACCGGAGAGCCGAGCCTTCTACTTCATCGAGATGAACACCCGCATCCAGGTGGAGCATCCGGTGACGGAGGCGCTGACCGGCCTCGACCTCGTGGCGCTGCAACTGCGCGTGGCCCGCGGCGAGGCGCTGGGCGAGCATCTGGATGGCGCTGCTGCGCAGGGACACGCCATCGAGTTCCGCATCAACGCCGAGAACTGGCGGAACGGCTTCACGCCCTCTCCGGGCCGGCTCGCCCGCTGGCGGCCGCCGGCGGGCGAGGGCGTGCGTTTGGACAGCCACGTCTACGAGGGCTACCTGGTGCCGCCCTTCTACGATTCCATGATCGGCAAGTTGATCGTCAGCGGGGCCGACCGCGCGGACGCGCTGTCGAGGGCGGAGCGGGCCATCGGCGCCTTCGCCTGCGACGGCATCGCCACGACCCTCGGCTTTCACCAGGCGCTGCTGGCCGATCCGGCCTTCCGCGATGGCGGCATCCATACGCGCTGGGTCGAGTCCGAGTTCCTGGCCGGCGAGAGAGAGGACGACTGATGGGACGGAGCATCAAGCTGATCGACGTCACGCTTCGCGACGCGCACCAGTGCCTCTGGGCGACGCGCATGACCACGGGCATGATGCGGGAGCTGGCGCCGCGGCTCGACCGGGCCGGCTTCGAGGCCATCGACCTCGTCGGCGGCGCCGTCTTCGACGTCTGCGTGCGCTATCTGCGCGAGGACCCGTGGGAGCGCATGCGGATCGTGAGCAACTGGGTCGGCGAGACGCCGCTGATCATCCACACCCGCGGCCAGAGCCTCTTCACCTTCGAGTTCTTCGCCGACGATGTGGTGGAGCTGGCGGCGGAACGCTTCGCGGCCAACGGCATGCGCTATCACACGCCCTACGACGCGCTCAACGACATGCGCAACCTGGAGATCCCGATCCGCGCCGCCAAGGAACACGGGCTCTATGTGGCGGGCGGCCTGGTCTACACCCACAGCCCCGTGCACACGGACGACTACTACGCCAGGAAGGCCAAGGAGCTGGTCGCGCACGGCGTCGACGCGGTGTTCCTGAAGGACGCCAGCGGCCTGCTTCTGCCCGAGCGGATGCCGACCCTGGTGCCCGCCGTGAAGGCCGTGATCGGCGACCTGCCCTTGCAGATCCACACCCACTGCAATTCGGGGCTCGCGCCCTACGTGGTGCTGCAGGCGGTGGAGCATGGGGTCGACGTGGTGCACACGGCCACCTCGACGCTCGCCAACGGCGTCTCCCATTCCCCGACCGAGCGGGTCGTGCAGAACCTGCGCCGGCGCGGCTACGAGGTCGATATCGACCTGGCGCCCGTTGAGGAGGCGGCCGAGCGGCTCGCTTACATCGCCGAGAAGGAGGGCAAGCCCGTCGGCACGCCCAACGAGTACGACGAGTTCCACTACCACCACCAGTGCCCCGGCGGCATGGTCTCGAACCTGCAGTATCAGCTCGAGACCATGGGGCTGGAAGGCCGGCTCGAGGAGATCCTGGAGGAGGCGGGCCATGTGCGCGCCGACCTCGGCTATCCGATCGTGGTCAGCCCCTTCGCCCAGTACATCGTCACGCAGGCCGTGCTGAACGTGATGGGCCGCGACCAGGGCCGAGAGCGCTACGACTCCGTGCCCGAC
This sequence comes from Hyphomicrobiales bacterium, assembly GCA_022361215.1. Taxonomy (GTDB): domain Bacteria; phylum Pseudomonadota; class Alphaproteobacteria; order Rhizobiales; family Methyloligellaceae; genus JAKSBI01. The sequence continues at coordinate 4,031 of JAKSBI010000074.1, forward strand.
GAGGTCCGGCTCTATGTGCGCGGCGGCTACGGCGAGATCGCCGGGGAGATCGAC
>JAKSBI010000766.1 GCA_022361215.1 Hyphomicrobiales bacterium
AGGCCCAGCGCATCACGTCGATCGCCGATTTCATCGCCTCGCGCTACGGCAAGAGCCAGCTCCTCGGCGGCCTGGTGACCGTCATCGCAGTGGTGGGGATCGTCCCCTATATCGCGCTGCAGCTGAAGGCGGTGGTGAACAGCTTCGACGTGCTGCTCGCCGATCCGGCGACCGGCGCCGCCGCGCTGCCGGGCGGCCTCTTCACCGATACGGCCCTGCTCGTGGCCGTGACGCTGGCGGCCTTCTCCATCCTGTTCGGCACGCGCCACATCGAGGCGACCGAGCACCATGCGGGCCTCGTGGTGGCGGTGGCGTTCGAGTCCGTGGTCAAGCTGCTCGCCTTCCTGGCGGTGGGCCTGTTCGTGACCTTCGGGCTGTTCGACGGGTTCGGGGACATCTTCTCGCGCGCCGCCGCGCGGCCCGAGATGGCCAAGCTGATGACCATGGAGCTGGCCGGGAGCAACTGGGTGACGCTGACGCTGCTCGCCATGGCCGCCATCGTCTGCCTGCCGCGGCAGTTCCAGGTGACCGTGGTCGAGAACGTGGACGAGCGCCTGCTGACCAAGGCGATCTGGCTGTTTCCGCTCTATCTCTTCCTGATCAACATCTTCGTGCTGCCGATCGCATTCGGCGGGCTCTTGTGGTTCCCGGACGGCGCGGTCGACGCCGACACCTTCGTTCTCGCCCTGCCCATGGCCGAGCAGCAGCATCTGCTGGCCTTTCTGGTCTTCATCGGCGGGCTCTCGGCCGCGACCGCCATGGTCATCGTCGCCACGGTGGCGCTCTCCACCATGGTCTGCAACGACCTGCTGATGCCGCTGCTGCTGCGCTTCGCGCAAGGGGTGCTCTCGGGGCGCAGCGATCTCTCGCGGCTGCTCTTAGGGATCCGCCGGGCGGCCATCGTGCTGCTTCTGCTCTTCGGATATCTCTATCTGCGCCTGATCGGCGACGCCTATGCGCTGGTCTCCATCGGGCTGGTCTCGTTCGCCGCCGTGGCCCAGTTCGCGCCGGCCATGCTGATCGGGATCTTCTGGCGCAGCGGCACCCGGCGCGGCGCGCTCGCGGGGCTCACGCTGGGCTTTCTCGCATGGATCTACACGCTGCTGCTGCCCTCCTTCGCGCGCTCCGGCTGGCTTGCCGAGAGCTTCATCGACGACGGCCCGATGGGCCTGGCGATGCTGAAGCCCTATGCGCTCTTCGGGCTGACGGGCTTCGATCCGATCTCCCATGCGCTGTTCTGGAGCATGGTCGTCAATGTGGGGGCCTATGTGCTGATCTCGCTCGTCGACCGGCCGAGCCAGATCGAGCGCACCCAGGCGACGATCTTCGTCGAGGTGTTCCGCCAGGACGATGCCGCCGGGGCGGGACCGCGGGTCTGGCAGGGCACGGCGCTGGTCTCCGATCTCCGGCACCTGGCCGAGCGCTTCGTCGGCAAGGAGCGCGCCGACCGGGCCTTCGCCGACTACGCCGCGAGCCGGGGCGTCGACCTGGACGAGATGACGCGGGGGGACGCCGCGCTGATCCAGCTCGTCGAGCGCCTGATCGCGGGCGCCATCGGCGCGGCCTCGGCCCGCGTCACCATCGCGAGCGCGGTCAAGGGCGAGGACGTCAGCCTCGACGAGGTCATGACCATCCTCGACGAGACCACCGGCGTGCTCGAATATTCCCGCCAGCTCGAGGCGAAATCCGAGCAGCTCGAGGCGGCGTCGCGGGAGCTGCGGGCGGCCAACGACCAGCTGAAGGAGCTGGACCGGCTGAAAGACGAGTTCCTGTCGACGGTCAGCCACGAGCTGCGCACGCCCTTGACCTCCATCCGCTCCTTCTCGGAGATCCTGCAGGACGACCCGGACATGCCGGCCGCGCAGCGCGGCGAGTTCCTGGGCATCGTGGTCAGCGAGAGCGAGCGGCTGACGCGGCTGATCAACAACGTGCTCGACATGGCCAAGATCGAGGCCGGCCGCATGCAATGGAACGTGACCGAGGTCGACGTCGGCGAGGCGGTCGAGAAGGCGTCGGCCAGCCTGAAGGGCCTGTTCGAGCAGAGCGCGAAACGACTGACCATCGAGCGGCCCGAGGCGCTGCCGCCGGTGCGCGCCGATTACGACCGGCTGGTGCAGGTGGTGATCAACCTGCTGTCGAACGCCGAGAAGGTCTGCCCGGCGGGCGACGGCCTGGTCAAGGTGACGCTCCGCGGCGACGGGGACGGCGTCACGGTCAGCGTCACCGACAACGGCCCCGGCATCCCCGAGGCGCAGCGCGACACCGTCTTCGACCGGTTCTACCAGGTGCGCGACGACGACACCGGCAACCCCATGGGCACCGGCCTCGGCCTGGCCATCTGCCGCCGGATCGTCGAGCATCTGGGCGGCCGCATCTGGGTCGAGACCACCGGGCCGGAAGGCTCCTGCTTCCGCTTCCACATCCCCACTCGCGGGGCGGCGCCGGCGTAGGCCACGCCCTCTCCTCCGTCATTCCTGCGAAAGCAGGAATCCATTGGCAGTTGCGTAGGATAAAGGACTCAACTCTCTATCCACTTGAGGTCGTAGTGGAAACCGATGGCTCCGGCCGCGCGGCGAGGTGGAATGGATTCCTGCTTTCGCAGGAATGACGGAGTGTGTTTTTGTGCGTGCGCGCGCCCAACAATCGTCGTTCACGCTTTCGCAGGACTGACGGACGGTGTTGGACGGGCGGGACAAGAAAACACGGGAGAGGACACACATGCTGCCGTTGGATGGCGTCACCGTGCTGGCGGTGGAGCAGTATGGAGCGGGGCCGTTCGGGACCATGTTGTTGGG
>JAKSBI010000636.1 GCA_022361215.1 Hyphomicrobiales bacterium
CACGGCCCGGGTCTTGAGCTGGGTGGTGTCGGTGCCCGTGGTCGGCTCGGTGACGCCGAAGGCCTGCAGGCGCAGCTTTCCCGAGGCGATCTCCGGCAGGTAGCGCTCTTTCTGTGCCGCGCTGCCGTGCCGGAGCAGCGTCCCCATGGTGTACATCTGGGCATGGCAGGCGGCGGCATTGCAGCCGGTCTCGTGGATGGTCTCCAGGATGGCGCCGGCCGCCCCGATGGGCAGGCCGGCCCCGCCATATGCCTCGGGGATCAGGCAGGCCAGCCAACCGCCCTCGGTCAGCGCCTGGACGAATTCCGTCGGATAGGCGCCCTGATGGTCGAGCTCGACCCAATAGGCGTTCGGGAACCCCTCGCAGATGCGCCGCACCGCGTCGCGGATGTCCTGCCAGGCGGGCTCGAGCGGCATTGCGGCGCCCGTGTCGGCGTGATCGCGCACCAGCCTACCTCCCCTTGAACACCGGCTTGCGTTTCTCGTTGAAGGCGCGCACGCCCTCGAGACGGTCCTCCGTCGGCACCGTCCGGTTGTAGGCCTCGATCTCGAAGGCATAACCCGAATGCCGATCGAGCTCGGTGGCTTTGTCGAGCGACTTCTTGGCTTGGCGCACGCCGATGGGGGCGTTCTCCGCGATCCGCCGTGCGGTCGCGAGCGTCGCTTCCATCAGCTCGCCATCGGGGAAGACGCGGTTGACGATGTGCCATTCGAGCCCCTCGGCCGCGGTGAGGGGCTGGCCCGTGAGCACGATCTCCTTGGCCCGGCGCACACCCGCCGCCCGCGGCAGGTTCTGCGGGCCGGCCGCGCCCGGCATGATGCCGCGCGTCACCTCGGGCAGGGCGAAGCGGGCGGACTCCGCCGCATAGATGAAGTCGGCGTTGAGCGCGATCTCGAAGCCGCCGCCGAAGGCCACGCCGTTGACCGCGGCGATCACCGGGACGGGGCACGCCATCATGGCGCGGATGACCTGCTCGACGATGGCGTGCTGGCGCATCCAGACCGCGTCGGACATGCCGTCCCGCTCCTTGAGATCGGCGCCTGAGCAGAAGCCGCGGTCGCCGGCGCCGGTCAGCACCACGCAGTTGGCCGCCTCGGGCTCCACGTAGAGCTCCGTGAAGCAGGCGCGCAGCTCCTGCATCATCTGCGTGTTCATGGCATTCAGGACTTCGGGCCGGTTCATGGTCACGACCATGATCTTGGGCTCGTGCGTCTCGATCGAAAGTGTCTCGAAGTCCTGGTCCATGGCGTCTCCCGTTGATTCGTGCCGGCCCTCAGGCATCGTGCCGGGCCGCGGCAGTGATGGCACCCTCGAGCCGAGAGCGCAAGCCGGGGCCGACCGGCCGTTTTTTCGAGGCCGGCCCTCGTGTAACATGGCGTCCAAACTCACATGACACGAAGGCCGTTCGCACCGGCGAGGCCAAGGGAGGAAAGCATGTCGCTGCAGTCCGTCGTTCCACTTGAAGCTCAGGAACAGGAGCCGACGAAGCCGATCGGGACGGCACTGGCGGAGTTCGCCACGGGAACCGCCCACGACGCCATCCCTGAGGCGGTGCGCCATCGCGCGCTGCATCACATGCTCGACGCCGCCGGCATCGCGCTCGCCTCCACGCGCTTCGACTTCGCCCACAAGACGCTGACCGCCATGCGCGGTCTGGGCGGCGCGGGGGACGTGCCGGTCTTCGGCATGCCGGCCTCGCTCTCGCCGCGCGACGCCGCCATCGTCAACGGCTTCCTGATCCACGGCCTCGACTACGACGACACCCATATCGCCGGCGTGCTGCACCCGACGGCGAGCGTGCTGCCGGCGGTGCTCTCCGCCGCCGCCCATGCCGGCGCCTCGGGGCGGGCGATGGTCACGGCCTATATCGTCGGGCTCGAGGCGGCCGTGCGCCTCGGCGCCGTGCCGAAGGGCGGGTTCCATCAGGTGGGCTTCCATCCCACGGGCCTCGTCGGCGTCTTCGGCTGCACGCTCGCGGCCGGGCGCATCCTCGGCCTCACCGTCAAGCAGCTCGAGCAGGCCCAGGGGCTGGCGCTCTCGCTCGCCTCGGGCAGCCTGGAGTTCCTGGAGGACGGCGCCTGGAACAAGCGCTTCCATCCCGGTTGGGCCGCGTCCGCGGGGCTGACCGCCGCCGCACTGGCGCGCGAGGGCTTCGTCGGCGCCTCTGCCCCCTATGACGGGCGTTTCGGCCTCTACAACGCCTATCTCGGGCCGCTCGCGGAGCAATGCGACCTGAGCCTCGCCACGGACGGCCTCGGCGAGGCGTGGGAGCTGCTCAACACGGCCATCAAGCCCTTCCCGACCTGCCATTTCACCCATGGCTGCATCGACGCCGCGCTGGCGCTTCTGGATCAGATCGACGACCCGAGGGAGATCGTGTCCGTCGAGGCGCTGGTCCCGGAGGAGGTGATCAAGACCGTCTGCGAGCCCGAGGCCAAGAAGAAGCGCCCCGCCAACGACTACGACGCAAAGTTCAGCGTCCACTATCTCATCGCCGCGGCGCTGATGCGCGGGCGGCTCGGCCTCGCCGAGCTGGAGGAGGAGGCGCTGCGCGATCCGCAGATCCTCGCCCTGACCGACAAGGTGAGCTACCGGACCGATCCCGGCTCGGCCTTCCCAAAGGCCTATTCGGGCGAGGTCAGCATCCGGCTTCAGGACGGCCGCACCCTCAGCCACCGCGAGCATGTCAACCGGGGCGCCGCCGACCGGCCGCTGAGCAACGACGAGATCCTGGCCAAGTTCCGCGCCAATGCGGCCATGACCGTGGACGGGGAGGGGGCGGAGCGCATGATCGGCGCCGCCTTGGGCCTGGAGGCCGCGCCGAACGGCGTCGCTGCGTTCCGCGTGTTCTCCCCCGGCGCTGCGTAACGCGGCGCATCTGTCATCGGCTTGACACCCCTCGCTCGGGCTTGCGGCTAGAGTGAGCGGACATCTCAGCAGCGAGGCCACACGAAATGGTAAGGCTTGAGCGCCTGCCCGAATGGGAGCGGGACTATCTGACCAAGCTCCCCTGTCCCAGCTTCGACGGCGATCCCTGGGCGGAGGGGCCGCCGCTGGCGGAACGCCGCATCGCCATCGTCTCTACTGCCGGCCTGCAGCGCCGCGACGACCCGCCCTTCATGGTGGGCTCGGCCGACTACCGCGTCATCCCCGGCGACGTCGAAGCCGGCGACCTGGTGATGAGCCATATCTCGGTGAACTTCGACCGCTCCGGCTTCCAGCAGGACGTGAACGTGGTCTTCCCCATCGATCGGCTCAAGGAGCTGGCCGCCGACGGCGTCATCGGCTCGGTGGCCGATTTCCACTACGCCTTCATGGGCGCCACGGACCCGCAGGAGATGGAGCCACAGGCCCGCCGCCTCGCGGGGCTGCTGAAGGGCGACGCCGTCACCGGCGTGCTGATGGTCCCGGTCTGACCGCGCTGCACGCGCGCCGTGGGCGTGCTGGCACGATACTTCGAGGAGGAAGGGCTGCCGACCGCCGGGCTCAGCCTGGTGCGGCTGCACAGCGAGAAGACGCGCCCGCCCCGGGCGCTCTGGGTGCCCTACGAGCTTGGCCGTCCCCTTGGCGTGCCCGGTGACCCAGCCTTCCAGCGCCGCGTGCTCGAGGCTGTGCTCGGCCTCTTCGACGAGCCCGCCGGCCCGGTCCTGAAGGACTATCCGGAAGATGTCCCGGAGGGCGTGCAGGGCTCCGAGGAGGGCATGGCCTGCACGGTCTCCTTCCCGCCGCCGGACGCCGACGATATGGGCACCGGCCAAGCGTTGCTGAACGAAATCGGCCAGCTCCGGCAATGGCATCAGCTCGCCCTCGAACGGCGCGGACGCACCACGGTCGGCGTCAGCGGCCTCGACATCGAGGCGGTGGCCGCGTTCATCGGCGCCGTCACCGATGGCGAAACCGCCGGCCGCCCGCGTCCCGATCTGACGCTGGGGGAGACGCTCAAGCTCGCCTGCGAGGATCTGCGCGCCTTCTACACCGAGGCCGCGACCATCCAGCCGGGCCAGCAGCATCTCACCAGCCAGGCGCTCAGCGAATGGTTCTGGGACGAGACTGCCGCCGGCAAGGCTTTCTGGGCGCTCCGCGAGGTCTGCCGCGCCAGCGACGACGAGGTGATGCAGGCCATGGGGCGCTACATCCTGGTGCCCCGCTCGCAACTGAAGGACGCCACCGACAACCCGGAATACGGAAGCTCCTCCTAGGGCCCTAGTCCGATCGTTCCTTTCGCGCCAGCTGGCGCTCGCGGTGCAGCGTGTAGAAGGCGGCGGCAATGATGATGCCGGCGCCGAGAAAGACGTGGGGCCCGGGCCATTCCGCGAAGAACAGCAGGCCGAGCACGATGGCGAAGAACAGCCGCAGATAGTCGAAGGGCGCGATGGCCGAGGCCTCGGCGGCGCGGAAGGCGTAGATGTTGCACAGCTGCATCACCACCGAGACGGCGCCGATCGCAACCAGCAGCATCAGCTCGGTCAGGGTCGGCGTCTTCCAGAACCAGATGGCCGGCAGCGCCATCAGCAGTCCGATGCCGATCACCTGATAGGACATGATCGTGATCGGCTGGTCGAACTGCGTCAGCTTGCGGATGATTACCATGACGAAGCCGGCCGTGGCCGCGCCGGCGAGCCGCATCAGGGCATAGATGTCGAACCCGGCCGTACCTCCGGGCTGCATGACGATGACCACGCCGACGAAGCCCGCGGCAATGGCCAGCCAGCGGCGAGGGCCCACCACCTCGCCGAGAAGCAGGATGGCGAAGATGGTCATGAAGAAGGTTCGGGCGAAGGCGATGGTGGTGGCGTCGGCCAGCGGCAGGTGCACAAGGGCCGTGAAGCTCAGCAGCATGGCGGTCAGCGCGCCTGCGATCCGGATCAGATGCAGCCCGGGACG
>JAKSBI010000597.1 GCA_022361215.1 Hyphomicrobiales bacterium
GATGTCAGGCCCGCGGCCAAGGAGCAGGTCGAATCTCTCGGCGGCAAGTTCGTGGCCGTCGAGAACGAAGAGTTCAAGGAGGCGGAGACCGCGGGCGGCTACGCCAAGGAGATGTCCGACGACTACAAGACGCAGCAGGCGGAGCTCGTTGCCGAGCACATCAAGGGTCAGGACATCGTCATCACCACCGCGCTGATCCCGGGCCGGCCCGCGCCGAAGCTGATCTCCAAGGAGATGGTGGCGAGCATGCAGTCCGGCGCCATTATTGTCGACATGGCGGTCGAGCGCGGCGGCAACTGCGAGGGCGCCAAGGCGGGCGAGATTGTCGAGGTGGACGGCGTCACGATCATGGGCCGCCTCAACCTGGCGGGGGAGCTTTCCGTCAACGCCTCGAGCCTCTATGCACGCAACCTGCTCGCTTTCATAGAGCTGCTTCTGGACAAGGACAGCGGCGGGCTGGCGATTGATTGGGAGGACGAGATCGTTGCCGGTACGCTGATCGCGCGCGACGGGGCGCTGGTGCACCCGACGCTGACGGGGAATGGAGGGACGTGATGGGCAGACTCCGAACGACACTTCCGGCGCTGGCGGGCCTGCCGGCGTTGGCGCTCTCCGGCGGCGCGGCGGTCGCCGCTGAGGCCGGCGGGGGGGGCGCCGTCGATCCCTTCATATCGGTCTTCTCGATCTTCGTGCTGGCCATCTTCGTCGGCTACTACGTGGTCTGGAGCGTGACGCCGGCGCTGCACACGCCGCTGATGTCGGTGACCAACGCCATCAGCTCGGTAATCGTCGTCGGGGCCCTGTTGGCCGTTGCCGTCGAGGCGAGCGATGCGCTCGACGAAGCGGCCAGCACCACGGCGCGCATTTTCGGCTTCCTGGCCCTGGTCATGGCCTCGGTCAACATCTTCGGGGGCTTCCTCGTCACGCAGCGCATGCTCAGCATGTATAAGAAGAAGGACCGCTAGCGGTGTCCCCCAATCTCGTAGCGCTGCTCTATCTTGTCGCCGGCGTCCTGTTCATCATGGCGCTGCGCGGCCTCTCGTCGCCGGAGTCGTCCCGGCGCGGCAATCTCATGGGCATGCTCGGCATGGCGTTGGCCATCGTGACGACCCTGGCCATCGCCCGTCCGAGCGGCAACACGTGGATGCTGATCATTGCCGGTGTCGTCGTCGGCGGCGGTATCGGCGCGACGATCGCGCGGCGCATTCCGATGACGGCCATGCCGCAACTGGTGGCGGCCTTTCACAGCCTCGTCGGCATGGCGGCGGTATTCGTCGCGGCGGCTGCGCTGAACGCGCCCGCGGCCTTCAGCCTCGGCACACCCGGCACCATCAAGCTCGCGAGCCTGATCGAGATGTCGCTCGGCACCGCCATCGGCGCCATCACGTTCACCGGCTCCGTCGTGGCCTTCACAAAGCTGCAGGGTCTGGTCTCCGGCGCGCCGGTCGTGTTCCCCATGCAGCATCCCCTGAACGCGCTGCTCGGCCTGACTCTGGTCGGGCTGATCGTCTGGTTCTCCGGCAGCGAGAGCCACGTGGCGTTCTGGGCCATCACCTTTCTCGCGTTCCTCATCGGGGTGCTGATCATCATTCCCATCGGCGGGGCCGACATGCCGGTGGTGATCTCGATGCTGAACTCCTATTCGGGCTGGGCCGCCGCGGGCATCGGCTTCACGCTCAACAACACGGCGCTGATCATCACCGGCGCCCTGGTCGGCTCGTCGGGCGCGATCCTGTCCTACATCATGTGCAAGGGCATGAACCGCTCCTTCTTCAACGTCATTCTCGGCGGCTTCGGCGGCGAGACCGCGGGCCCGGCCGCCGGTGCAGCCGAGCAGCGCCCGGTCAAGCAGGGCTCGGCCGACGACGCCGGCTTCATCCTGAAGAATGCCTCGAGGGTGATTGTGGTTCCAGGCTATGGCATGGCCGTGGCCCAGGCGCAGCACGCGCTGCGCGAGATGTCGGACGAGCTGAAGAAGGCGGGCGTCGAGATCTCCTACGCCATTCATCCCGTGGCGGGCCGCATGCCAGGTCATATGAACGTGCTGCTGGCGGAGGCCAACGTGCCCTATGACGAGGTCTTCGAGCTCGAGGACATCAACAATGCCTTCCCCCAGGCCGATGTAGCCTATGTCATCGGCGCCAACGACGTCACGAACCCGGCCGCCAAGGAGGATCCGCAATCGCCGATCTACGGCATGCCCGTGCTCGAGGTGTGGAAGGCCGGCACCGTCATGTTCGTCAAGCGCTCGCTGAGCTCCGGCTATGCCGGCATCGACAATTCGCTGTTCTACCGCGACAACACGATGATGCTCTTCGGCGACGCCAAGAAGATGACCGAGGAGATCGTCAAGGCGCTGTAAGCCGCCCGGCGGTGACCTCGGCTCGACCCCATGCAAACGGCTCTTTGGATCGTCGGCGTCTATCTGTTCATCTGCGTGGCGGGTCATATCTTCCACCGGCAGTTCATGTATTTCCCGGATCCCCAGCGCCTGACCCCGGCCGAGAGCGGCTTGAAGGGCGTGGACGAACTCGAGCTGAAGACGCCCGACGGCGAGACTTTGGTCGCCTGGTACACGCCCGCGAAACCCGGCAGGCCGACGCTGCTCTACTTCCACGGCAACGGCGGCGCGGCGTCCTATCGCGCCGACAAGATCGCTACCTATCAGGGCGACGGTCTTGGCGTCCTCTATCTGAATGCGCGCAGCTATGGCGGCTCCAGTGGCCGGCCGAGCGAGCGGGCCAACGTGGCCGATGGCGTCCTGGCCTATGACCACCTGCTCGGGCTTGGCCTCAAGCCCGACGACATCGTGCTCTACGGCGAGTCGCTCGGCACCGGTGTTGCCGTGCAGGTGGCCTTGCAGCGCGAGGTCAAGGCCATCGTCCTAGAAGCGCCCCTCACATCGACCGTCGA
>JAKSBI010000593.1 GCA_022361215.1 Hyphomicrobiales bacterium
ATCGCCACGGGCAAGGTCTCGACCTATCCCGGCAGCTCCAAGTACCAGATCATCATCGAGGCGCTGGAGCCGGCGGGCGAGGGCGCGCTCCTGGCGCAGCTCGAGAAGCTGAAGAAGAAGCTCGCGGCGGAAGGCCTGTTTGCCGAGGAGCGCAAGCAGGCGCTGCCCTTCCTGCCACGGGTCATCGGCGTGGTGACGTCGCCCACGGGCGCGGTGATCCGCGACATGCTGCACGGCTTCAACGAGCGCTACCCGACCCGGGTCGTGGTCTGGCCCGTGCGCGTGCAGGGCGAGACCAGCGGCGCCGAGGTGGCGGCGGCCGTGCGCGGCTTCAACGCCCTGGAGGCCGATGGACAGATGCCCCGGCCCGACGTGCTGATCGTCGCCCGCGGCGGCGGCAGCCTGGAGGATCTGTGGGGCTTCAACGAGGAGATCGTCGCCCGCGCCGTGGCCGAGAGCGCCATCCCGGTGATCTCGGCCGTCGGCCACGAGACCGACTGGACGCTGATCGACCTGGTGGCGGACGCGCGCGCGCCGACGCCGACCAAGGCGGCCGAATGGGCCGTGCCGGTGCGCTCGGAGCTGCTGGCGCGCGTCGACGAGCTGGTGCGCCGTCATCAGACGGCGCTGCGCCGCGGTCTCGACGAGCGGGGGTCTCTGCTCAAGGCCGCCACACGCGGCCTGCCGCGCCTCGCAGACCTTCTGGGACTGCCGCGCCAGCGTCTCGATGCCGCCGCCGGTCGCCTGACCCAGGGGCTGCTGATCAACACCCAGAGCCACCGGACGCACCTGGTGCGCATGGCCGGCCGGTTGCAGCCCTCGGTGCTGCGCCAGCGCGCCCAGTTCGGGCGCGAGCGCCTGGGGGCCTTGACCCAGCGCGTGACGCGGGCGGTCGCACAGGGTGTTCAGGCGCGGCGCAGCCGCTTCGACGGCCTCGCCACCCTGCTCGGGTCGCTCGGCTATCAACGCGTGCTGGAGCGCGGCTATGCCCTGGTGCGCGATGCGGCCGGCGGCCCGGTGCGCAGCGCTGCCGCCATCGCCGCCGGTCAGGCGCTCGAGATCGAGTTCGCCGACGGCCGCGTGCCCGTCATTGCGGATGCCGGGGGCGGGACCGCGCGCGCCAAGCCTCGCGGCGGCGGCGAGGACAGCGGTCCACAGGGCTCGCTTTTCTGACGCACGGTCTGGTATTGCGCTCCCGCAGCCACTATCTTTTTCGAAATTTGCGGTGCGCGTATGGGACCCATCCATGAACCGTCTTGAGAAGCGATTTTCCGTCAAGGGCGAGGCCACGCTCAAATATCTGAGCGGCGAGTTCCAGGTCGTGACGCCCGGCGACTTCGTGCGTTGCGCGGTCACCGGCCAGGCCATCCCCCTGGACGAGCTGCGTTATTGGAGCGCCGACCTGCAGGAGGCCTATGTCAGCGCCGAGGTCTCGCTGCAGCGCCACCGCGAGACGCTGGACGCCCGCGCGGCGGCCGCCGACTAGGGCAATTCCACACAAAACGAGCCGTCCCTAACGGTCCAAGACCGAGCGGAGCAGCTTGGCGTAATCGTCCTGCCGTTCGATCCGGAGCGCAACGGGCAGGGTGCGGGCTTGGGCCTTGAGGTGCCGGAGTGCTTCCGTGCTTTCGTCGATGCGCAGCCAGTCCTTCTCGGTCGTGACAAGGGGCGCGGCCTTGGCCTCGGCTGCGCGCAGCAGGGCTTCTGCGTCTGCCTCCGAGTAGGTGTGATGGTCGGGGAACCCGTGCTGCTCGGCGATGCGCGCGCCGAGTGCCGCCAGGGTCGCGAAGAATTTATCGGGCCGGCCGATGCCGGCAAAGGCGACGCAGGCCGTGCCCTGGGCCCAGGCGACGTCCCCGGCGGGCGCCAGCGCAGCGCGGAAGGTGGGCTTGCCGCGCCTGCCCATCGCCTCGACCAGCGGATCGGCGGCCGATCCCTCGCCGACCACGACCAGGGCGTCGGCGCGCTCCAGTTGGAACGCCAGCGGTGCGCGCAGCGGACCGGCCGGAAGCACGCGGCCGTTGCCGATGCCGGTCTCGCCGTCGACCACCAGGATGGAGAGGTCCTTGGCGAGGCCGGGGTTCTGGAAGCCGTCGTCCATGACGATGGCGTCGGCGCCGTTGCTGACGGCCTGACAGGCGCCGAGCGCACGCTTCGTGGCGATGACCGTCGGCGCCGTTCGTGCCAGCAACAGGGGCTCGTCGCCGACCTTCGCCGCCGTGTCGGTCCCCGGATCGACCGTGTGCGGCCCGCGGGTGCGGCCGCCATAGCCGCGGCTCAGAAAGAAGGGGCGCCTGCCCAGAGATGCCAGGATCTCGGCCGTGGCGATGGCGGTCGGCGTCTTGCCGGCGCCGCCGACGGTGGGGTTGCCGATGCAGATCACGGGCACGCCGGCGCACGCCGGGCGGGTGAGGGCGAAGCGGACCGCGACGCCCGCGCCGTAGAGGTGGCCGAGCGGTGCCAGCAGCCGCGGCCAGAGGCCGGCGTCGTCCTGCCACCAGGACGGTGCCTCACGAGGCACGCCGCGCGCTCCCCGGCGCGGGCAAATGAGCGTCGAGCGCGTCGAGCGTGCGTGCCAGCGCGCCGCTGAGGCCCGCGATGGCGTCGCGGGCGCGGGCCTGCATGAGGGCGCGCGCGGTCTCGTCCTCGAGCAGACCGCAGGCCGAGCCCGCGAGGTCGGCGGCGGAGCGAATCATGGCGCAGCCCTTGGCGCCGAGCAGGGCCCGGTAGGCGTCGTCGAAATTGTGGTGATGCGGACCCGTCAGAACCGCCGACCCGTGCTTGACCGCCTCCACCGGGTTCTGCCCGCCATGGGGCACCAGCGATCCGCCGACGAAGGAGACAGGGGCCAGGGCGTAGAACAGGCCGAGCTCGCCGATGGTGTCCGCGATATAGGCGTCGCAGGCGAGATCGGGCCGGTCGTCCGCGGAGCGCCGCATGGCGCTCAAGCCGCCGGCGGCAAAGAGCGCCGCCACCGCAGCGGCGCGCTCGGGATGGCGCGGCACCACGATGGTCAGCAGGTTGGGCAGCGTGCCCACGATGGCGCGGTGCGCCTCGATCACCAGCTCGTCCTCGCCGGGATGGGTGCTGGCGGCCAGGAGCACCGGCCGGTCGCCGGAGCGCCGCCGCAGCGCCCCAAGCTCCGCCCGGTCCGCCGGTGGCGGCGGGGCGTCGATCTTCAGGTTGCCGACGGCGATGGGCTTCGGAGCGCCGAGCTCGCCGAACCGCGCCGCGGTCTCGTCGTTCTGCGCCAGCACCAGCTCGAAGCGGCCGAAGAGCGCGGCGCTGGTGCGCGGGCGCTGGCGCCAGCGGCTGTAGGAGCGGTCGGAGAGGCGGGCGTTGACCAGGAGCAGCGGAACGCCGCGCCTGGCGGCGCCGAGAACCAGGTTCGGCCAGATCTCGGACTCCGTAAACACGCCCAGATCCGGGCGCCAGTGCTCCAGGAAGCCCTGCACGAAGGACGGCACGTCGAGGGGCAGGAACTGATGGATGGCGCCCTCCGGCAGCCGGGCCGCCGCCAGCCGGGCCGAGGTGACCGTGCCGGTGGTGAGCAGCACGGTGAGGTCCGGCCGCCGCTCGCGGATCGAGCCGATCAGGGGCAGGATGGCGTTGGTCTCGCCGACGCTGGCGGCGTGGAACCAGACCAGCGGTCCGGCGGGGCGCGGCGCGCCGGCGCGGCCGAGACGCTCGCCGATCCGAGCGGGGTCCTCCTTGCCGCGGCGCTGCCGGTAGCCCAGGAGCAGCGGCGCCAAGGGGGCCGCCGCCGAGGTCAGCGCCCGGTAGGCGCCCAGCATGGGGCCCGCCGGTCCGGGCGCGGCGCCTGGGGCAGACGCCGGGTCGTCTGGGGGTCGCATCGAACTCCGTACCTTCGAGGTCCCGCCTGGGTCGTCGTCATTCGCCGGCAACGGGGTGGGGGCTCTTGGCCGTCCGTGCCGCCGCTGCTGCATCCTCCCGATCCTCGTCCAGGTCGTCGGAGACGATGTCGAACTGCGTCTTGTGCAGCCGGGCATAAAGCCCGCCGGCTTTCACAAGCTCGTCATGCCGACCCATCTCGACGATTCGCCCCCCGTCGAGCACGCAGATCATATCAGCCTTTTTCACTGTCGAGAGCCGGTGTGCGATGGTCAGCACCGTGCGGCCGCGCATCAGCTTCTCGAGCGCGCGCTGCACCTTGGCCTCGGCCTGGCTGTCCAGCGAGCTGGTGGGCTCGTCGAGCAGCAGGATCGGCGCGTCCTTGTAGACGGCGCGGGCGATGGCGATGCGCTGCTTCTCGCCGCCCGAGAGGGCGTTGCCGGCCTCGCCCGCGCGGGTGTCGTAGCCCTCCGCGAGCTGGGCGATGAACTCATGCGCCGCCGCCGCCTTGGCCGCTGCCTCGACGGCGCCGTTGGCTTCGTCCGCCGAGCCGTAGGAGATGTTGGCGCGCATGGTGTCGTCGAACAGCACGGGGTCCTGGGTGACGAGCGCGATCTTGTCGCGCAGGCTGTCGATGGTGACCTTTGAGATGTCCTGCCCGTCGATCAGCACGCGCCCCTGTTGCGGATCGAAGAACCTGAGCGCCAGGTTGATCAGCGTGCTCTTGCCGGAGCCCGACGGGCCGACCAGCGCGACGGTCTTGCCGGCGGGCACGGTCAGGGCGATCTCTCTCAGCACCGGCTGCTCCGGGTCGTAGCCGAAGGAGACGTCGTCGAAGACGATCTCGCCGGATCTCAGCGCCAGCGGCTTGGCGTCGGGCGCGTCGACCAGCGTGCGCTCGCGGTCGATGATGCCGAAGACGCGGCTGGCGGCCGCGACGCCTTCCTGGATCGACGTCTGCAGCGTCGCCACGCTCTTCAGCGGCTGATAGATCAGCAGCGCCGAGGTCATGAAGCCCATGAAATGGCCGAGCGTGACCTCGCCGATATGCGCCGTGGTGGCGGCCAGATAGATGGCGACCGCGAAGCCGCAGCCGACCAGCAGCTCCACCCCCGGCCCCGAGGCGGCGCGGGCGCGGGCGCCGCGCATGGTGAACTCCAGCGTCCGGTTGATGGTGCGGGTGGCGCGGGCGATCTCGCGCTCCTCCTGGCGATAGGCGCGCACGATGCGCATGCCCTGGAGCGTCTGGGAGATCAGGGCGCTGAGGTCGCCGGTCTCCTGCAGGGATTTGGTGGTGGACTTGCGCATCTTCCGGCGCTGCCTGCCCAGAATGATGACGCCGATGGGCATGAACACCAGCACCGCGCCCGAGAGCCGCAGGTCCATGTAGAGCATCACACCGACGAGGAAGATCACCTTCAGCGAATTCTCCACCAGCGCCACCAGGGCCCGGCTGGCGGTCTGGCGGATCAGCGTGGCGTCGTTCAAGAACCCGGAGAGCAGGCGCCCCGAATGCACCGTCTGCATCCAGCTCAGATCGGCATAGGAGAGCCGGGAGAACATGGCGATGCGCAGATCCGCGATGAAGCGGTGGCCGAGATAGCCGACGGTCACCTTGGCGGTGTACTCCGCCAGCGACTTGACGACCGTGACCGCCGCCACCGCCACCACGATGGGGGTGACCATGTCCACGTTCTTGCCGACGAAGACCTCGTCGGAGACCACCTGGATCAGAAAGGGGATGGCGCCGGTGGTCGCGGCCGTGACGGCCATGGCGACGGACGCCAGGATCAGCATGCCCAGACGCGGGCGCAGATGCTCGCGCCAGATGCGCTCGACCACCTGCTCGGTCGTATAGGTCACCTGAATGTCGTCGTCCCGGCGCTTGACCGCGCGGGCGTCGGTGAACAGTTGATCCTTCAAGCCAGGGCCTGCCGAGATTTGCGTTGCGGTGCTGGCGGTCTAGCAGCTTCGCGCCGCCCACGCCATGGACTTGCGGCCGCACTGTGCATCGGAGGATGTGTTGTGCTCATGAAATCCGGGGCCTGATGGGTGCGACACAGGCGTCAGGTGGAACCCCGGCGAACCGGGGTCACTCTCACCGAGCCTTTACTCCGGCAGGCTGGCATGCATAATGAGAACATATAGAGAACAAAGAGGGCCGTATGAAGATCGACTATGTGGAGCTGCCGGCGCGCGACCTGGCGGCGATGAAGGCGTTTTACGGGGCGGCGTTCGGCTGGGCCTTCGAGGACTGGGGTCCCGACTACATGGCCTTCTCGAATTCGGGGCTCGAGGGCGGCTTTCGCCGGACGGACGACGCGCCGCCGAGGGGCGGGGCGCTGGTCATCCTCTATGCGGACGATCTGGAGGCGGCCGAGGCCGCCGTGACGGACGCCGGCGGCATCATCGTCGACCGCCATGACTTCCCCGGCGGCCGGCGCTTCCATTTCACCGATCCCTCGGGCAACGAGCTGGCGGTCTGGACCAAGGCCTGAGGCGCTAGCCCGCCGCCGTCTCGCCGTTCTCCGTCTCCGGGTCCAGCAGCCGGTGCATGTGCACGATGAAGTAGCGCATATGCGCGTTGTCGACGGAGCGCTGGGCGGCGTCCTTCCAGGCGTCGTAGGCGGTGGCGTAGTTGGGATAGATGCCGACGATGTCGAGCTTGTCGAGGTCCGCGAACTCGATGCCCTCGAGCGAGGTCAGCTCGCCGCCGAAGACCAGGTGAAGCAGCTGTTTCGAAGGTGTGTCGTTGCCGGTATCCGTCATCGTGTCGGAGCCTCCCTCAAGGATGTTCCTAGAGCATGTCTCCCGAAAGTGGATGCCGGTTTCGGGAAAAAAGACATGCTTCAACAAAGACCTAGAGCAATGGCGCGACTCGGAATGATCGCGATAGGCCCTAGTCCCGTCGCACGCTCACAGCCGGGCCGACCGGGTCCGCTCGATCAGGGCTGCGTGCAGCTCCGGCCCGGCAGCGACGATGCTGTCGTGCTCCGGCCGGGCCCGGTTGTAGGTCAGCGCCTCGCCCCTGCGCGTCGTGACGACACCGCCCGCTTCGTGCACCAAAAGATCGGCGGCGGCAATGTCCCAGTCGGATTTGCGCGAGAGCGACAGCGTGGCCTCGCCGCGGCCGGCAGCGACCAGGGCGAGCCGGTAGGCGATGGAGTTGACCCAGACCGTCTCGACCTTCGGCCAGGGCTCCCGCCAGATGTCGCGCCGGAGCAGGCCGCTGGAGGTAAAGAGGCGGGCGCCCGTAAGCTCGGCCCGGTCCGAAACGCGGATGGGCCGGTCGTTCAGATGCGCGCCGGCGCCCCGGGCGGCCCAGAAGAACTCGTCCTTCGCCGGATTGTAGACGGCGGCGAGCACCGGCCGGCCCCGCTCGACCAGGGCGGCGGCGATCGTCCATTCCGGGCGCTCCTTCAGGAAGGCGCGGGTGCCGTCGATTGGATCGACCATCCAGACCCGCGAGGCTTCGAGGCGGCTGCCGTCGTCGGGGGTTTCCTCCGAGAGCCAGCCATAGGCCGGGCGGGTGCCGGTGAGGCGCGACTTGAGATCGGCATCCACGGCCAGGTCGGCGTCGCTCACTTGCGTGCCGTCGGGCTTGAGCTGCACCGCCGGCCCGCGCCCGAAATAGCTGAGCGCCAGCGCGCCCGCCTCCCGGACGGCCTCGATCAGGAGCGCGAGATCGGCGTCGCGTGTGGCCGGCTGCGGCGCCATCGGCGGCTCGTATCGAGGTTTGTCCATGGGCAGGTTGCCTCTCTGATTCGGCGTCGCGTGTGGCCTGCTTGATACCAAACTTTAACGAACATTCTTAAGCGGATCGGAAGGCTTCTCCGGCATAGTTCCGCCCAATCAAGGTTGCCGAAGACAACCTGTGGGGAGTTAAGAGTGAGGCGTCAAACACAGCCGCAAGGGCTTGCGGCCCGTTGGCCTGTTCGTCCTCTGGATATCGATCCGTTCCGATTGCCCGTCGCGTTCACGCTCGACGTGGCGGGTGCGTCGGGCGGGCCGGCACAGGCGCGGGACCATATCACGATCAGCCGGACCACGGTGTCCGTGAAGCGTGCGCTTTGCGGGACGGCGGTCGCGTTCGAATCCCTGGCGCTCGACGAATTCTCGGGCGTTACCGTGCGACTGGAAGCGCGCGATGGCGACAGCGGCGCCTTCGCCGTCTCCGTCAATCTGCATCACCACGATCCGCACCTCTGCATACCGCTCTTTGTCGCGTTCGACATGGACGACGTCGGCGCGCGTTGCCAGAGCTGGGCGCGGGCGCTCCGCTTGCCGCTGCTGCTGCCGGCGCTCGACGGCGCCTGGCGCGAGGCCGCGCCGCGCCTCGGCCGGCTGGTTGTGGGCCGGCCCCGCATGCGGGACACCCGCCTGGCCCTGCGGCCGCGGCGCTCGCAGGCCGCGTCGTTTCGCGAGGTCGGCATGCAGCTCGCGCCCAAGCGGCTCGAGGGCGTGGAGATCATCGCGCGCAACTAGGGCCTGTCGCGATCATTCTGATTCGCGCCATTGCTCTAGCGCTTTGTTGAAGCGTGTCTTTTTGCCCGATACCGGTATCCACTATCGGGAGGCATGCTTTAGGCGAAGATGCGCATCGCCATGTCGAGCACGAGCGCGGCAAAGACGATGGCGCCGACGTCGCGGTTGGAGCGGAAGCGGGCCAGGCAATTGGCGGCATCGTCGATGTCGAGCGTGACGATCTGCCAGCCGAGCAGCGCCGCCGCCGCCGCCATGCCGCCGAGAAAGACGAAGCCGGCGCCCGCCAAGAGACCGGCGGCGGTCAGCGCCAGCCAGGCCGTCGTGTAGAACAGCATGAGCCAGCGCTTGGTGGTCGGCCCGAAGCGCAGCGCCGTCGACTTGAGGCCGAGCAGTGCGTCGTCCTCCTTGTCCTGATGGGCGTAGATCGTGTCGTAGCCGACGGTCCACATCACCGTGCCCGCATAGAGCAGGACCGGCGGCCAGGCCAGCGCGCCATGCACGGCCGCCCAGCCCATCAGCGCGCCCCACGAGAAG
>JAKSBI010000197.1 GCA_022361215.1 Hyphomicrobiales bacterium
CTATAATCTCGAGATCTCGTCGCCGGGGATCGACAGGCCGCTGGTCCGCCCGAGCGATTTCGAGGCCTGGGCCGGATACGAGGCGAAGGTCGAGCTCAAGGAGCTGATCGACGGACGAAAGAGATTTCGCGGCGAGATCGAGGGGTTCGAGGACGGCGAGATCCGCCTCGAGGTCGATCTCGGCGGAGACGAGGGGCGCCAGGTGATCGGCTTGCCCGTGGAGCTGGTGGCGGAGGCCAAGCTGGTCCTGAACGACGCGTTGATCCAGGCCGCGCTGGCCAAGCGCCCGAAGAGCTGAAGAGCTGGAGACCGCGGCGGCGCGTTGTCGCCCGGAATGGAGTTGGAACTGGAGGGTTCCCATGTCGCAAGCAGGCATTAGTGCAAACAGGCTGGAGCTGCTGCAGATCGCAGACGCGGTGGCGCGCGAGAAGTCCATCGACCGCCAGATCGTCATCGCCGCCATGGAGGATGCGATCCAGAAGGCGGCCAAGTCGCGATACGGCAGCGAGAACGAGATCCGCGCCGAGATCGATCCGGACACCGGCGAGATCCGCCTGCAGCGGCTTCTCGAGGTCGTCGACGACGTGGTCATGGAGGCGACCCAGATCGCCTTCAAGGAGGCGCGCAAGCGCAACCCGGCGGCGCAGGTGGGCGATTACATCGCCGAGGAGCTGCCGCCGCTCGATTTCGGGCGCGTGGCCGCCCAGAACGCCAAGCAGGTGATCGTGCAGAAGGTCCGCGAGGCCGAGCGCGAGCGCCAGTACGACGAGTACAAGGACCGCATCGCCGAGATCGTCAACGGCATCGTCAAGCGGGTCGAGTACGGCAACATCATCGTCGATCTCGGCCGCGCCGAGGCCGTGGTGCGCCGGGACGAGAGCCTGCCGCGGGAGAACTTCCGCTACGGCGACCGCATCCGCGCCTATATCTACGACGTCAGGCGCGAGCAGCGCGGGCCGCAGATCTTCCTGTCGCGCACGCATCCGGAGTTTATGGCCAAGCTGTTCACCCAGGAGGTGCCGGAGATCTACGACGGCATCGTCGAGATCAAGTCGGTGGCCCGCGATCCGGGCAGCCGGGCCAAGATCGCGGTGCTCTCCAAGGATTCCTCGATCGATCCGGTCGGCGCCTGCGTCGGCATGCGCGGCAGCCGCGTGCAGGCGGTCGTGAACGAGCTGCAGGGCGAGAAGATCGACATCATTCAGTGGAACCCGGACGAGGCCACCTTCATCGTCAACGCCCTGGCGCCGGCCGAGGTGGTCAAGGTGGTGCTGGACGAGGACGCCCAGCGCATCGAGGTGGTGGTGCCGGACAGCCAGCTCAGCCTGGCCATCGGGCGGCGCGGACAGAACGTCCGGCTGGCGTCGCAGCTTACCGGCTGGGACATCGACATCCTGACCGAGGCCGAGGAGTCCGAGCGCCGGCAGGCGGAGTTCACCGAGCGCTCCAACATGTTCATGGAGGCTCTGGACGTGGACGAGGTGATCGCGCAGCTCCTCAGCTCCGAAGGCTTCAGCTCCATCGACGAGGTGGCCTTTGTGGAGCAGGACGAGGTGGCCTCCATCGAAGGCTTCGACGACGAGACGGCGGCCGAGATCCAGACCCGCGCGCGGGAGTATCTGGAGCGCAAGGAGGCCGAGCTCGACGCCAAGCGCCGGGAGCTCGGGGTCGCGGACGAGCTGACGGAGGTGCCGGGGCTGACCACGGCGATGCTGGTCGTCTTGGGCGAGAACGAGGTCAAGTCGGTGGAGGATTTCGCGGAATGCGCCACCGACGACCTGCTCGGCTGGAACGAGCGGGTCGACGGCGAGACCGTGCATCAGGCCGGTTTCCTGGAGAGCTTCGATCTCTCCCGCGACGAGGTCGAGGAGATGATCATGGCCGCGCGCGTGAAGGCCGGCTGGCTGACCGAGGAAGATCTGCTGGCCATGAAGGCGGAGGCCGAGGCGGCCGAAGCCGGCGACGAGGCCGAGCCCGGCGAAGGCGCCGAAGAGGGCGAGGCCACGGCGGAGGCGCCGGCGGCCGAGGACGCGGGCCAGCAGGCGAGCGCCTAGACCCGCCGCGGGCCGTGACGTGACGAGTGGTTGGCCATGGCGCGGGAAGAGACGGTCCGGCATTGTGCGGCGACCCGCCAGCGCCGGCCGGTCGACGAGTTGCTGCGCTTCGTGGTCGATCCCGACGGTCGCGTCGTCCCGGATCTGAAGCGCCGCCTGCCGGGACGGGGCGTCTGGCTGACGGCCTCCGCGGATGTGGTGGAGATGGCCGTGGCCAAGCGGGTTTTCGCCCGGGCCTTCCGGCGGGCCGTTAAGGTGGACGCCGGGCTGCCGGAGATGGTGGAGCGCCTGCTGGCGAAAGCGGCGCTCGGCCGGCTCGGCCTGGCGAACAAGGCGGGCGCCGTGGTGGTCGGATTCGATACGGTCGACCGGGCGATTTCGGCGGGCGACGCGAGCGCGCTGCTGCATGCCTCGGACGCCGCGGAAGACGGTTGCCGGAAGCTCGACGGCAGGTATGTGCGCAGCCTGGAGAACGCGGACTGCGAGCCGATCGTGCTACGGCTCTTTAACGCTGACGAATTGAGCTTGGCATTGGGCCGGCCTAATGTGGTACATGCTGCGGTATCGGTGAGTGGCGCAGGTGCAAATTTCGTGGCGGCGGCCGAGCGCTTGCAGCGGTACAGGGCGGGCAGCGCGGCATTCGCCGTTGCGTAAGGAAGACGTATGAGCGAGACGACGGAAAAGGGCGGAAAGACGATCCGAGGCTCTCGGACCATGACGCTGAACCTGAAGCGCACGGTCGAGTCCGGCCATGTGCGGCAGAGCTTCAGCCATGGCCGCACGAAATCGGTGCTCGTCGAGAAGAAGAAGAAGCGCACGATCACGCCGTCGGCGCCGGCCAAGGCCGAGGACGCGACGCCTGCGGCCGCCGACACGGCGCCGCCGAAGGAGACCGCCAAGGCGGCACCGCCCGCGGACGGCGATCAGCGCTCCGGCGTGGTGCTGCGCGCGCTCTCCGACGAGGAGAAGGACGCCCGGGCGCGGGCTCTGGCGGAAGCCAGGGTGCGCGAGGCCGAGGAGCGTGTCCGCGCGCAGGAGGAGGCCGAGCAGGCCTCGGCGCTGGAGGAGCAGAAGGCCCGCGAGCGCGAGGAGGCCGAGGCGCGCCAGCGCGAAGAGGACGCGCGCCTGAAGGCGGAAGAGGACGCGCGCACCAAGGCCGAGGAGACCGCCCGCAAGCGCCTCGATACGGAAGAGAAAGAGAAGAAGCCGGCCGAAGCGGCCAAGCCCCGCGAGGAGCGGCCCGCCACTGAGGCGCGGCCCAAGAAGGGCAAGCCGGACAACCGCGGCCCCGGCCGCAGCAGCCGGGGCGGCGAGCGGCGCGTCCGCGGCAAGCTCACGATCACCAACGCCCTCGACGACGAGCAGCGCCAGCGCAGCCTGGCGTCGCTGCGCCGCCGGCAGGAGCGGCAGAAGAAGCAGGGCGACGTGGCCGCCGACGCGCAGCGCAAGATCGCGCGCGAGGTGGTGGTGCCCGAGGCCATCACCATTCAGGAGCTGGCCAACCGCATGGCCGAGCGCGGCGTCGACGTCATCAAGTTCCTGATGCAGCAGGGGCAGATGCACAAGATCAACGACCTGATCGACGCCGACACGGCCCAGCTCATCGCCGAGGATTTCGGCCACACGGTGAAGCGGGTCTCGGAGGCCGACGTCGAGGAAGGCTTCATCGGCGAGGACGACGCGGCCGACGATCTGGAGCCCCGCGCGCCGGTCGTCACGGTCATGGGCCATGTCGATCACGGCAAGACGTCGCTTCTGGATGCGCTGCGCAAAGCCAACGTTGTGGCGGGCGAGGCCGGCGGCATCACCCAGCATATCGGCGCCTATCAGGTCGAGGGCCCGGCCGGCCAGAAGATCACCTTCATCGACACCCCCGGCCACGAGGCGTTCACGGCCATGCGCGCGCGCGGCGCCAGGGTCACGGATATCGTGGTGCTGGTGGTGGCGGCCGACGACGGCGTCATGCCGCAGACGGTCGAGGCCATCAACCATGCGCGCGCCGCCGAGGTGCCGATCATCGTGGCGATCAACAAGATCGACAAGCCGTCGGCGGATCCGAGCAAGGTGCGCACGGACCTGCTGCAGCACGAGATCGTCGTCGAGAGCATGAGCGGCGACACGCTCGAGGTCGAGGTCTCGGCGCTCGAGGGCCTGAACCTGGACAAGCTGCTGGAGGCGATTCTGCTGCAGTCGGAGATCCTGGAGCTGAAGGCCAACCCGAACCGCCCGGCCGAAGGCATTGTCGTCGAGGCCAAGCTGGAGCGCGGCCGTGGCCCCGTGGGCACGGTGCTGGTCCAGCGCGGCACGCTCAGCGTCGGCGACATCATCGTCGCGGGCACGGGCTGGGGCAAGGTCCGGGCGCTGATCGACGACAAGGGCGGGCAGATCGGCGGCGCCGGCCCGGCGGTTCCGGTCGAGGTGCTGGGCTTCGGCAGCGCGCCGGATGCCGGCGATCTCTTCGCGGTGGTGGACAACGAGGCGCGGGCGCGGGAGCTGACGGACTACCGTATCCGCAAGCGCCGCGAGGTGCAGTCGGCGGGTACCGGTGCGCGCGGCTCGCTCGAGCAGATGATGAGCCAGCTCAAGGAAGGGACGCTTCAGGAGTTCCCGCTGGTGGTCAAGGGCGACGTGCAAGGCTCGGTGGAGGCCGTCACGGCCGCGCTCGGGCGGCTCGGCAACGACGAGGTGCAGGCCCGGGTGGTGCATGCCGGCGTCGGCGGCATCACGGA
>JAKSBI010000249.1 GCA_022361215.1 Hyphomicrobiales bacterium
CGCGTTCCCGGAGCTCGACGACGATGCGTTCGTCCTGCCCACCTCAGGCACGGTGTCGTGGCCGAAAACCGTCCCCCTGACGCACCGGAACCTCTGCCATTCCGCGGCCAACACCATGGCAGCGCTGGCGCTGAGCGACACGGATCGGCTTTTGAGCGTGTTGCCGCTGCACCACGCCCATGGGCTCATCGCAGGGCTGATGTCTTCCTTGGCCGCCGGCGCAAGCGTCGTAGGCATGCGCCAGTTCGAAGCCGGCGGGTTCTTTGCGCATCTGTCCGAGTTCGAGCCGACCTGGTACACCGCCGTCCCCACGATCCATCAGGCCGTCGTTTCCGAGTCGGGGCGCCACCCGCATATCCTTCAGGACCATTCGCTTCGGTTGATCCGGTCCGCCTCCGCATCCCTACCCAAGCAGGTGATCGCAGACCTCGAACGCCTGTTCGCCGTGCCGGTTATCGAGACCTACGGCATGACGGAGGCGGCCTCCCAGATCGCATCCAACCCATTGCCGCCCGGAACGCGCAAGCCGGGGTCGGTCGGCGTTGCCGCCGGACCGAAGATTGCCATCGTCGACAGCGCCGGCCGGCCGGTCGCGGCCGGCGAGCAGGGCGAGATCGCGCTGCGCGGGCCGAACCTGACCCGCGGCTACGAGGACCAGGCCGACACCGATGGCGCCTTCGCCGACGGCTGGTTTCGCACCGGCGATCTTGGCTACATGGACGGCGACGGCTACGTCTTCATCGTCGGCCGATGCAAGGAGATCATCAACCGGGGCGGAGAGAAGATTGCGCCCAGCAAGGTCGAGGACGTGCTGGCGGAGCACCCTGAAGTCGCCCAGGCGGCTGTCTTCCCCATACCTCATCCTCGCCTGGGCGAGGATGTCGCGGCCGCCGTGGTCCTGCATCCGGAGGCGTGCGCCACGGAGCGCGATCTCCAGGCCTTCGCGATCGACAGCGGGAAACTGACGCAATCGGCGGTTCCGCGGCGCATCGCCGTGGTCGAGCGGATCCCGAAAACCGAGACGGGGAAGATCCGACGCAACAGCCTGGCGCAAGCCCTGGGACTAGGCGATGGAAAAGCGGGTGGCGCGGTGGCGCTCACCGCCGACGCCGCACCGGCATCCGATGTCGAGCGGCGCCTTTCGCGGATCTGGGCCGACGTGCTCGGTCTGGAAGACGTCGGCTTGCACGACGACTTTTTCCTGCTGGGCGGCGAATCACTTCTGGCCACTCAAATCCTGGCGCGCGTGCTCGAGGCCTTTCACGTGTCCTTGCCGCTGCGCGCGATGTTCGACGCGCCGACCGTGGCGGAGCTTGCGGCCAAGATCGCCGCAAGCGGCGCGACGGATGCGGCCGCACCGGTCCGGCTCGCCGACGACACGCATGACGCCCCCCAACCCGTTTCAATCTCTCAAGACTTCATGCTTGAAGCGGAGAGCGGCCTGCCGGGGCTGCCGATCTACAACATACCTTTCGCATTCCGCCTGGCCGGAGAGCTGAACGCGCCGGCACTCGAGCGCGCCGTCAACATCGTCGTCGCCCGACATGAGATCCTTCGCACCGTGTTCCGGCATCGTGAGGGCGGCTCCGTACAACAGGTCCTCCCTCCCGATGCGGCACGGGTCGCGGTCGAGCCCGAGGATTGGAGCGTCGTCGGCGAGGCCCATCGCACCGATTTTGCGAAATCCCTGGCCGAGGAGGCCTCCTGGGCGATATTCGACCTCTCCCGGACGCCGCCGCTCCGCATACGCCTTTTGAAGCTCGCAACGCATGACCATGTCCTGCTTCTGACGCTTCACCACATCATCATGGACGGGTGGTCGGTCGAGGTCTTCATGAAGGAGATGGCCGAGAGCTATGCCGACTGCACGGCCGGCGGAATGCCGACCCTGGCGAGTCCGGGACTTCAGTTCTGCGACTTCGCGCGCTGGCAGCGACGATGGTGCGAAGGCGCGGAAGCCCGCGCACAGCTCGCCTACTGGAGCGACAGGCTGCGCGAGCCTCGGCCGGCGGGGCCCGACGAGCAGGCGTCGAATGCCGTCAGCCTCGGCTTCAGCACGGCGCGCGCGCCGGTTCGCCTGTCCTGCGACCTCATGCAGCGTCTGGCGAGCCTCAGCCGGCGGGAGAACAGCAGCGTGTTCATGGTTCTGCTGACGGGCCTGAAGACGATCCTGCTGTCGCAACTCGGCGATGGCAGCATCGGCGTCGCAACCCCCATGGCGAACCGGTCGCGGCGCAACACGCAAGCGATCATCGGTCCCATCGAGAACACCGCCATCATCCGCGCCGACCTCAACGGCGCCATCTCGTTCCGCGAAGCCCTGGCCAGCGTTCGCGAGGCGGTCCTCGAAGCGCATGTCCACCAGGAGATCCCGTTTCAGATGGTGGCCCGGACGCTGGCAGACTCGGCGACGGCAGAAGGCGCAGCCCCCTTCCAGGCCTATTTCGCGTTTTCCAGCCTGCTTCGCATGGCTCCGAACCTCGCCGGGATCACGGCGCAGCCCTTCGGCGCGGTCCATGAGCACGGGCAACCGGTGCTTCCTGTGAACCGCGCGAGCTTCATGCTGATGCTGAACGAGACGTGCGACGGCGCGGCAGGATCGCTCATCTACAGAGAAAAACTGCTCAGCTTCGAGAGCGCCGATCAGTTCGTTACCGACTACGGGCATCTGCTGGCGCGGGCAGCCTCGGCCCCCGAGCGGCCTTTGGCACGGTTACTAGAGCGTGACTAATGGCAGAGATTCCCGCTGCATTCCTGACGTTTCATGCGCCTGTCATATTTATTCCTCGCACTTTCACGACCGCCGTTCACAATGGGGCTTGAATTAATGTTGTAATTGACTGATAGTCCGCGCGTTTTGTCGCAAGCTAGCAGGGAGAGCCCGACATGGGAGGATTTTTACCGGATTTCTGGTCGATCGATTTCGATAAATTGGACCCTACTGAACTTGAGCTTTTGAAGAATCGCCTAGAAAAAGAGCTTGAGTTGGCGCAAATTAAAATTGCACAACTAGAAAAGCTGCTAGAGAGAGTTAAAAATAAAACTGGATAAAAGTAGAAAACAGGGAATCCACAAGAAACAAACAGGAATTCCTGAATATCTCGATTGCAGCCCAAACAGCTCATGAGCAGTTCCGAATAAGCTGACCGCGTGGGCGGAAGCGATCGGACTTGTATTGGAAATCCAGCGCCGAGGATCAACAGCAGCCAAGCGCAAAGCCTTGAGGCGGCTTTTGTTTTACCAGATTGCATATGGTCCGGCGATCCGGGTGTGAACTCTGGTCACTTGCGCTCAATGGTTCTGCTCTCCTCGGCGTCTGGATTTCGGATTTGGACCGGCCGAACCCCGCAGTCGGCACGGCATGCCGGCACCGGAGACCTCCCTCGACAAGCGGTCTCCGGATGAGGTGCATGCGATGCTCAATCGGCTCTTTCCGGACGACGTCGTCACTGCAACGGCCACGCCGCGGATGTGGGATGCGCCGATCTCTCCGCGCGAAGCGCCGGCGATCGCGGGCGCAGCAAGGAAGCGCCGCCGGGACTATGCCGCCGGGCGAGCCTGCGCGCGGCTTGCGCTGCGGCGCCTTGGGATCACCGGGGTCTCGCTGCCGAGCGACGCCGATGGCGTGCCGGTCTGGCCACGCGGCGTGGTCGGCAGCCTGGCACATTGCAACGGCTTCTGCGCCGCCGCCTTGTCGTCAGCCCCTCATATTCGGAGCGTCGGGCTCGACGCCGAGCCTGCAGGACCGCTGCCCAAGGACGTTCGGCAATTCATCTGCTCCCAAAGGGAAACCGACTGGATCGCAGGACAGCCGCCCGACACGCACGGCAATTGGTACAAGATCCTCTTTTGCGCCAAGGAAAGCGCGTTCAAGGCCGTGTTTTCCCTGACCCGTCGACCGTTCGATTTCTGGGGTCTCGAGGTCGAGTTTCTGCCGGACTCCAATAGGTTCTCGATTGGGCGCGCGCCGGCGCTGCCATCGGCACGGCTCGGCGTCATCGGCCGTTTCGCTCAGACCGGGACGCACGTCCTGGCAGGCGTGACGATAGCCAATCGCAATCGCGACGAAATCTAACGCGGCAGGCGGGATACCGGCGAGCGTTACAGGCTTGCGTAAGCGACGCGTTCGAGGTCGCGAAGATCGGATCTCTGAGCTGTCGGGTCACGGGACATCCCCAATGCGGCCGGGATCGGCTATGCTGAAGTGGGCGAGCAGCCCAGCGATACGGTCGAAGCAGTGGACATTCCACCGGGCGGCACTGGTCGGTCTGGAAATCGACGTCCGACTTTGGTGATTGCTGGCAGCGAACAAAGGTCCCTGAAACAGGTCGCGATCTTCGCGAGCTTGAGTCGCGAGGCGCGTCAAAGGCTGGAGGCGCGCTGCCACTGGCGCCGCTATCGCCCGGGCAAGGAAGTCGTCCCGTTTCGCGGCAGCGCGACGGATGTCTACTTCCTGATCTCCGGCCGGGCGCGCGTCATCATTCACACATCGTCGGGCAAGGACGTGACCTTCCGGTCGCTTGCGCCGGGCGACATCTTCGGCGAGTTTGCCGCCATCGACGGCGCGCCGCGCTCGGCGAGCATCGAGGTGCTGGAACCGAGCCTGGTGGCGTCGTTGGCGTCCTGGGACTTCAGAAACGTAATCGCCGATGAGCCGGGCGTTGCTGCGGCTCTGTTGCAGCATCTGACCGGCGAGCTGCGCCGCCTGACCGAGCGCATCTTCGAGTTCAGCACGCTCGCAGTCCGAAATCGCATCCAGGCGGAGCTCCTGCGCCTGGCGGGAGGGTATGCGCCGCCTCGCGCCGAAGCCGTGATCCGGCCATTGCCGACCCACTCGGAAATCGCCAGCCGGATCAGCACCCATCGCGAGGCTGTCTCTCGGGAGCTCAGCCGGCTCAGCCAGATCGGACTTGTCGCACGGCAAGGGTCCGATTTGGTGATCAAGGACTTGGCGCGGCTGGCCAAGATGGTCAAGGAAGCGACCGGCGAATAGGCCCGACCGCACGCCGGACGCCCCCAGCCTCGAAGCACGGCCCTTCGCAGTCGAGGGGTCGAAAATATCTGCCGGCTCGTGCGTTTTGCCACTTTGGCGCCCGTCGTCGAGGCCCATCTCCCTTTATGTGGACGTTCGGTCCGCAGATATCAGGAGAAATCCATGATGTCGCCAAATCGATACTGGAAAGAGAAACGCATATCCTGGAAGGCAATACTATCCTGCACCGCGATCTGGCTGTTGTTGGTTGCCTCTTTCTTCGTAGCGGATATCGTCGTTTTCGATGCATCGGAGCCCAACGAGGCAGCC
The DNA here is from genome assembly GCA_022361215.1 of Hyphomicrobiales bacterium. Lineage (GTDB taxonomy): Bacteria > Pseudomonadota > Alphaproteobacteria > Rhizobiales > Methyloligellaceae > JAKSBI01. The sequence continues at coordinate 5,303 of JAKSBI010000249.1, forward strand.
GTCTCGGTCGAGGCGGACCGCTTGATACAGACCTTGCTCGACTGGCGCTGAGCCCGGTCGCGAGCCGACAGAGGACATCGTGCTTCGGACCGCCGCGTCGGGCTCGGACCGAGAGACCGACCAACCGCGGGAGGCGGCGACGTGACACTGGACGATGCGGCAGGCGGCCCGCGCGGAACCGCGGGAGACGGGCACACCGCTCGGAGCGATACCGTCCGTCTGCTGGTGACCGGCGCCGGCACCGGTCGAACCAACAATCTGATCCGGAGCCTGAGGGCGGGCCGCACCCCTTTGCAGATCATCGGCTGCCATCACGACCGGTTCCTGCTTGCCAAGTCGGCCGCCGACCGCAGCTATCTGGCGCCGCGCCCTTCGGACGACGGCTTCACCGGCGCCCTTCGCAAGGTCATCCGGGACGAGCGCATCGACCTGATCCTGACCAGCAATGAGAGCGAGACGCTGGCCGTTGCGCGCGCGCGAAACGACTTGCCGTGTCGGGTGTTCCTTCCGGCGACGGCCACCATCGAGCTTTGCCAGGACAAATACGAATGCGCGCGGCACCTGGCCAATGGGGGCATCCCCGTCCCGGCCACGTACCCAATCGAGGACCGCCACGACATTGCCAGGATCTTCCATCGGCTGGGGCATCCGCCGCTGCTCTGGTGCCGAACCCGCACCGGCGCGGGCTCGCGCGCGGCGACCATGGTCAAGGACGCGGATCAAGCCTGGAGCTGGATCTCCTATTGGAACGAGATGCGCGGCACGACCACCGGCGAGTTCACACTCTCGGAGTTTCTTCCGGGTCGGGACTACAACGTACAGTGCCTCTATCACAACGGGCGCGCGATCCTCGTCAAGATGATCGAGCGCCTCTCCTACTTGGACGGCGGCAACCGCCCGAGCGGCACGTCCTCCACCCCCGCCCTCGCCAAGACCATCAGGGACGACGAAACTCTCGATCTCTGCGAACGGGCGATCCAAGTCCTGGACCCGGCAATCTCCGGCATTCTCAACATCGACTTGAAGGAAGGCCAAGATGGCTGGCCGCGCATCACTGAGATCAATGCCGGCCGCTTCGCAATGATTACAAACATTTACGACTTTACCGGCGCACACAATATGGCAGAGTCACTGGTGCGCATCGCAATCGATAAAACATCTGAAATACAACTAATACGCGATATTGACCCGGATTATTATCTGATCAGAGAGTATGATTCACCACCCGATATCGTATCGATCGATAAATTATCGCTTTACGACAACATCTAAAGCGGACACAATACGCTGTCACAAAATTCGTGTGCCGGAGAATCTCGGTAGAAATAGTATTTGTGACAGATAAATACCAGACAGAAGGAGCACTCTAAATGTCTAGAGGTGTTGCTGGAAAAGGTCAGTCATATCGGGGACATATCAGGATTACTGGCGACGGGAAGGTCTCTGCGGGGAAGCTGAAGGCCATTCAGGATGAGCTCTCGGATTTCCTGAGCCGAACCGATGGCTTGGACGCGAAGGTGTCGACAGGCAAGTAGGCCCCGTCGGACTGTCACCGCATTGTCCTGCGGGCGAGCATGCAATAGCGCTTTGCTGGCGGCTGAAGCACAGATCAAATGACAAAAGAAGATCCGAGCGGC
>JAKSBI010000530.1 GCA_022361215.1 Hyphomicrobiales bacterium
CGAGGCCGTGAACCCGCCGGCGTTCGACGGCGGCGGCGGCTCCACCTCGACCATGCCGAAGCCATGCGCGTCCAGGTGCTCGCGCAGCGCCGGAACGATGCGGTCCGCATCGGTCTCGGAGACGTAGCGGAGCTGGCAATGGGCCCGCGCCATGGGCGAGATGGCGTTCACGGGGCTTTCCGGAATGCCCGATTTGTAGGCCAGCACCGCGAAGCTGTTCCAGGCATAGACCTTCTCAGCCGGGGTCAGGCCCGGCTGCCCCCAGTCCGGATCGATGTTCGGCGCCTTGGCGCCGCCGGTGATCTCCACGTCCTTCAAGGCGTCGCGGACCGAGTTGGAGATGGGCGGCGGCAGCCAGTCCTTGATCTGGATCTCGCCCTTCGGCCCGACGATGGTGGCGAGAGCGTGGGCCAGGACGAGGCCGGGATCGGCCAGCAGCCCGCCCCAGTTGCCGGAATGGTGCCCGCCCTCGCGGAACCGGCAGACCAGGTCGAAGTTCGCCGCACCGCGTGCGCCGAGCGACATGGTCGGCCGGTCGGGCTGGACGCGGGGCCCGTCGGACGCGATGAAGACGTCGGAGGCGAAGTCGTCCAGGTTCTCCGTGACCACCTCGCGCAGCCCCTTCGAGCCGTTCTCCTCGCCCATCTCGATCAGGAACCTGGCGTTGAAGCCGAGCCGGCCCCGCTCCTCGAGCACGGCGCGGGTGGCCGCCATGTTGATGGTGTGCTGGCCCTTGTTGTCGGCAGTGCCCCGGCCATACATGCGGTCGCCGTCGCGCGCCGTCTTCCAGGGGCCCGCGCCCTTCGTCCACTGGTCGTCGAGGCCTCGGATGACGTCGCCATGGCCGTAGCCGAGCACGACGGGCAGGCCGTCCTCCTCCATCCGCGACGCCAGCAGGAACGGACCGCCGTCCGAAAAGGGGTTCTCGTATTTCTTGCATTCGAAGCCCATGGCCTCGAAGGACGGGATCATCTCCTCGTCCAGATAGCCGTGCAGCTCCGGCCCCGAGTCGGAACGCTGGCTCTCCGTGCGATAGGCCACGCGGCGCCCGATCTCCTCCTCGAACCCGCCGTCGTCGAAATAAGCCAGGCCACGCGCGATGGCGCCGGCGCGGTCTCCTTCAGCACTCATGAGGCAAGCCTCCCGGTTTCTTCTTGTTCGTCGTAGAGATGACATTCGACATGGCCGCTGTCGGTGGCGATGGGCCGCGGCGCGATCTTCGAGCACTGGCCCATGACCTTGGCGCAGCGCGGATGGAAGGTGCAGCCCGAGGGCATGTCGAGGGGGTTGGGGTAGGCCGCGCCCAGATGGGTGTCCGGCACGCCGAGCCGCGGGTCGGGCGTCAGCACGGAGTCCAGCAGGGCCTCGGTGTAGGGGTGCTTCGGCGCCGAGAACAGCGTCTCCGTATCCGCCTGTTCGACCAGGCGCCCCAGATACATGACGGCGACGCGGGTCGCCAGATGCTCGACCACCGCCAGGTTGTGGCTGATCACCATGTAGGTCAGGCCGAGCTCGGACCGCAGGTCCTGCAGCAGGTTCAGGATCTGCGACTGCACGGAGACGTCGAGGGCCGAGGTGGGCTCGTCGCAGATCACCACGCGCGGGCGGTTGATCAGCGCCCGGGCGATGGCGACACGCTGGCGCTGACCGCCCGAGAGCTGGTTCGGGTAGTTGTTGAAGACCCGGCGCGGCAGGCCGACCAGCTCCATCATCTCCTCGGCGCGGGCGCGCCAGGTGTCCGGATTGGCGTCGCCCTGCACCTTCAGCGGCAGGGTGATGATGCTGCCCACGGACTTGCGCGGGTTCAGCGAGGAATACGGATCCTGGAAGATCGGCTGCACCACGTTGGCGATGTCCAGCCGGCCCAAGGACCCGATCGGCTTGCCGTCGATGTGGATCGAGCCCGAGGTCGGCGGCAGCAGCCCCAGCAGCATCTTGGCGAGCGTGGTCTTGCCGCAGCCGGACTCGCCCACCAGCGCGACGATCTCGCCCTTCTCGACCTGAAGGCTGACGCCGTTCACCGCATGCAGCGGCCGCTTGCCGCGCATGAACCCGGCCGAGATCATGAAGGTGCGGGTGACGTCCCGCGCTTCCAGCACGACGTTGCTCATGCCACGGCCTCGATGTCGAAGCTGGCCGCGGTCTTGTCCGGCGCCAGCACGCAGCGATAGTCGTGGCCCTCGCTGGCGGCCGGCGTGAGCGCTACGTCCTCGCGCCAGCAGGGATCGTGCGCCAGCGGGCAGCGGCTGGCGAAATGGCAGCCCCGCATGTCGCCCACCAGCGACGGCACGATGCCCGGAATGGCGCCGAGATGCGCGCCGCGCTCGGTCTTGCCGGGGATCGGGATGCAGGCCAGCAGGCCCTGGGTGTAGGGATGGGTCGGAGACTCGTAGATCTGCGCCGCCGTGCCCTTCTCGACGATCTGGCCCGCATACATCACCGCCACCCTGTCCGCCACGCGCGCCACCACGCCCAGATCGTGGGTGATCAGGATCAGCCCCATATGGAACTCGTCCTGGAGCTCGGCCAAGAGGTGCAGGATCTGCGCCTGGATGGTGACGTCGAGCGCCGTGGTCGGCTCGTCGGCGATGATCAGGTCCGGCTCGCACATCAGCGCCATGGCGATCATGACGCGCTGGCGCAGGCCGCCGGAGAGCTGATGCGGGTACTGGCCGAGCCGGCCCTTGGCGGCGGTTATGCCGACGCGCTCCAGCAGATAGATGGCGCGGTCGCGCGCCTCGCTGGCCGTGACCTTGCGATGCCGCAGCAGCGCCTCGGCGAGCTGGTTGCCGATGGTGTAGGCCGGGTTGAGCGAGGTCATCGGCTCCTGGAAGATCATGCTCATCCGGTTGCCGCGGATGTCCGCCATGGGCCGTTCGCCGATGTCGAGAATGCTCGACTTATCCAGCTCGAGCCTGGCCGCGCGCCGTATGGCCTTCTGCGGCAAGAGGTCCATGACGGCGAGCGACGTCAGCGACTTGCCGCAGCCGGACTCGCCCACGATGCACAGCGTCTCGCCGCGGTCGACGTGGAAGCTGATCCCCTGCACCGGGTGCAGCACACCCGACGGCACAGGGATGTCGATGGTGAGGTCTTCGACCTCGAGGATTCGCTCTGGCACTCCCGTATCCCTCAGTTTCTGTTCTCGGGCGCGGTGATGTCGCGCACACCGTCGCCGAGCAGGTTGATCGACAGCACCAGGGTGAACAACGCCACGCCCGGAATGGTGATCAGCCAGGCGTCGAAGAAGATCAGCCCCCTGGCCTCGGAGACCATCAGACCCCAGCTCGGATCGGGCGGCTGCACGCCGAGCCCGAGGAAGGAGAGCGCCGCCTCCAGCAGGATGGCATGGGCCATCTCGATGGTGGCGATGACGATCAGATGGTTGGCGATGTTGGGCAGGATCTCGGTCATCACGATGCGTGGCGTCGAGCAGCCCAGCGCCTCCGCGGCGGCCACGAAGTCGAGGCCGCGTACCTGCTGCGTGGCACTGCGCATGACCACGGCGAACCGGTCCCAGATCAAGAGCCCGAGCACCCAGATGACCACGGTCAGCGAGGAGCCGACCAGGCTGACCACGGCGAGCGCCACCAGCACCACCGGCAGCGACAGCCGCGTGGTGATGATGAAGTTGACGACCATGTCGACCCGGCCGCCGAAATAGCCGGCGGCGACGCCGAGCGCGGTGCCGATGATGCCGGAGATCAGCATGGCCGAGAAGCCGATCAGCAGCGAGATGCGCGCGCCGTAGAAGAGCCGCGAGAGATAGTCCCGCCCGAGCGCGTCGGTGCCCAGGATATGATCCCAGGTGGCCTTGGGGTGGTCGTACCAGACCGGCGGAATGAGCTTACGCGCGAGCTGCTGGTCGAAGGGGTCGTGCGGTGACAGCCAGGGCGCGAAGATGGCCACGAAGACGATGATGCCGAGCGCCGTGGCGCCGATCATGAAGCCCGCATGGCCGAAGACGCGCTTGCGCATCAGCGCGCCGGGCGACGGCTCCAGAAGCTCCTCGGCGGCGGGAACCTCTCGTTTGATGTCGGTGAGGCTTACCATCTCACGATACCCTGATCCGCGGGTCCAGGAAGGCGTTCAGCATGTCCGCCAGGAAGGTCAGCACGATGTAGATGACGCTGAGCACCAGCACGATGGCCTGCATCATCGGCAGGTCGGCGCGCTGGATCGACTCGTAGGCCAGGAAGCCCAGGCCGTTGATGGCGAAGATCGTCTCGATGACGATCGAGCCGCCGAGCATCAGCCCGAACAGGACCGCCGCCAGCGAGACCACCGGGATGATGGCGTTTCTCAGCGCGTGCTTGAACAGGACCGTGATTGGCCTGAGCCCCTTGGCCCGCGCCGTGCGGATATAGTCCGAGGCCAGCACCTCGAGCATGCCGGCCCGGGTCAGGCGCATCACCGCGGGCGTCACGTAATAGCCGAGCGCGATGGACGGCATCACGAAATTCGCCCAGCTGTTGCTTCCCGTGATCGGCAGGATGCGCCAGATGACGCCGAACCACAGCATCATGGTCAGCGCGAACCAGAAGGTCGGCATGGCCTGGCCCACCACCGAGAGGGTGAGCGCGAAACGGTCGATCAGGCTGTTCGGGCGAACGGCCGCCAGCACGCCCAGCGGAATCGAGAGCGCCAGCGCGAAGGAGAGCGCGCAGACGCCGAGCAGCATGGTGGTCGGCAGACGCTCGAAGATCACGTCCGCCACGTCGGCCCGCAGATAGTGCGACCGGCCGAAATCGCCCTGCACCGCGTGATAGAGCCAGTTCAGATACTGCACCACGATCGGCTGGTCGTAGCCGTAGACCCGGCGGATATTCTCGATGTCCTGTTGGGTCGCAGTCTCGCCGGCCAGCGCGATGGCCGGGTCCCCGGAGAGATAGATCATGGAGAAAGTGATGAGCGACACGGTCAACGCGACCAGGATGGCCACACCGAGCCGCTTGATGGCGTAATAGAGCATAGCTCGCGCCCCCGCATGAAGGGCGGCTCGGTCCGGCCGTGGCCGGGCCGAGCCTGGGTGTCAGTCCGCGATGTTCACTTCCACTTTGCCGTGTAGAAGCGCGGGATCTCGTCGGACGTCGTCTTGAAGTCGAGGTCCTTCGACCACGCGTAGTACTTGGCGTAGCTGAACATGGGCAGCCAGTAGAGCTCGCCCGAGATCTTCGTGAGCGCCCGCTTGTAGGCCGCCTTGCGGGCCTCCGGGTCGACCGAGGCGTCGCCCTCCTGGAGCGCCTTGATCACCTCCGGGTCCTTGGCCGGGTCGTCGCGGCCGCCGGCGAAGAAGTGGCTGGTGATGGCCGACACGTCCGGGATCGAGTTCGAGCCCCAGGTCATGTGGTTGATCGGTGTCCTGCCCTTCCAGACCAAGTCGCGGAGCGCGCGGTACTGCATGAAGGTGAGCTTGGCCCTGATGCCGACCTTGGCCAGGTCGCCGATCACGGCCTCGGTGTACTCGCGCTGGCGGTAGGCGTAGATGTCGAACTCGAAGCCGTCCGGATACCCCGCCTCGGCCAGGAGCTTTTTCGCCTTGGCCGGGTCGTACTCCCACTTCGGCACGTCCTGGGTGCAGGCGAACTGATCCGGGTGGCAGGCGGAATGGATGACGACGGAGGCCGGTCCGACCAGGTTCTTGGTGATGGCCTCGCGGTCGATGGCGTGCGCCACGGCCATGCGGACCCGCTTGTCCGTGAAATACTTCTGGCCCGAGTCCCCGTCCACGTCGAACGCCAGGTAGGAGACGCGCATGGTCTTGGCGTTCTCGACCGTCACCGACCCCTGGGCCGCCAGGCGCTCGGCCTGGTCCTTCGGCACGTCCCAGATCCAGTCCAGGCCGCCCGTGAGCAGCTCGGCCATCTGGGTGTTCATTTCCTTGATGGTGCGGAAGCGGATGTTGCCGATCGAGGGCTTGCCCTTCGGCGAGCCATCGAAATAGCTCTCGTTCTTCTTCCAGAGCACGTACTCGCCGGCCTTCAGCTCGACGAACCTGTACGGTCCTGTTCCGATCGGCTTGACGGCGCCCCAGTCCTTCGTGCCGTCGGCCTTCGCGGGCGCCTTGTCGTAGTGGCCCGCCGGCATCATGAAGATGGCGTTCGAGAGATAGGCCAGCGCCGCCGGGAACGGCTTGTGCAGAGTGACGCGGATCTTGTACGGGCCGAGCTTCTCGGCCTTCTTGATCCAGGACACGTTCTTGTAGGTGAGAACGCCGTTCTCTTTCTTGGAGACGTGGTTGAGCGTGTAGACGGCGTCGTCGGCGTCGAAGTCGGAGCCGTCGTGGAACTTGACGCCCTGGCGCAGCTCGAACTCGAGCGCGAGGTTGCCCTTCCATTCCCACTTGGTCGCCAGCAGCGGCTGGAACTCGCCGGTCTCGAGATCGCGATAGAGCAGCCCGTCCCAGCCCATATGGCCCTGGATCACGAGCTCGCGGGTGTTGTTGTAATAGGGGTCGATGACGGCGCTCTCGCGGTCCGTCGCCCAGTTCAGCGTGTCGTCGGCTTTCCCGGCCCAGGCACCCTCGGACGTGACGAGGAATGCGGCCGCCAGGACAGCGAACCATGTCAGATATGCGCGTTTCATGAAACCAATATGTCTCCCTTTGACAGTCTCTTGGCGCAAACTGTTGCCAGACGACCTTAACACCGCGGCGCGGCCGGCCGAAATCCAGCTTACAGTTTTTTCCGAACCCTGGCGAACCTCGCTGACCCGGACAGGCGTCGACGCCATCGCCATCTAACAGCACGGATTCACGTTGTATTACATTGTGATATGTGCTGTTAATTGCCGATAGACTAGTGCTGACTCAGGACTCCGTCAACCGGCTCCCAGCATGCAGGAACGCACACGCAGCAAGCGGACGAGCGATACGGCCGGGACCCTGTTCGTGGGATCGGTCGAGAAGGGGTTCCGCGTCCTGGACGCGTTTCGCAGGGCGCAGAACGAGCTCGGACTGAGCGAGCTCGGACTGACGGAGGTCGCCAGGCTCTCCGGGCTCGACAAGAGCGCGGCGCAGCGTTTCACCAACACGCTCGCCCAGCTCGGCTATCTGGACAAGGACCCCCGCACCCGCCGCTACCGGCCGGCGATCAAGCTGGCGGAGTTCTATCACACCTACGTCGTCGGCAATCATCTGGCCGAGCTGGCGATGCCGCGCCTGATCGAGGCCAGCAAGGTCTACGACACCACGGTCAATCTGTGCGAGCCCTCGGGCACCGGCATCATCTACATCATCCGCATCCCCCATCAGAAGGCCTACTACAACGCCACCATCGCCGGACGCTGGATGCCGGCCTTCTGCACCGCGTCCGGCGTCGTCATCCTGGCCAACCGGCCGCGGGAGGAGACGGACGCCATTCTGGCGGCCTCGGACCTGACCCCGCTGACGGAATGGACGGAAACCAACCCGAAGCGCATCCGGGCCCGCATCGATCGGGCCCGCAAACGCGGCTACGACATCGGCATTCAGCAGTCGCTGAGGCATGAGATCAGCACCGCCGCGCCGGTGCTGGACAGAGAGGGCAAGGCCATCGGCGCGGTCCAGATCCCCGTCTACATGCCGAGCTGGCGCGAGGCGGAGGTCAGGAAGAAGATCGTTCCGCTGGCCATGGAGACGGCCCGGGCGATTTCCGGCTCGCTCTCCGGCGAAGCGTGAAGGCGTCCCCCATATGCCCTTGATAAAGGCGCCGGCGCGGCCCTTCAGCGAACCTCTCGTCAGCGCCTTCTGGATGATCGTGTCCTGCGCCCTGCTCGCGGGTCTCAGCGCCCTGGCGCGCTATCTGGCCATCGATGGCATGCACCCGTTTCAGATCGTCTTCTTTCGCCTGCTCTTCGGCGTGGTGGCGATCTCGCCGCTCTTGCTGTCGCGCGGCCTCGCCTTCGCCAAGACCAGGCAGCCCGGGCTCTATCTCATCCGCGTTGCCCTCAGCCTGATCACGATCATGACGTGGTTCTGGGCGCTCGCCTACGCGCCGCTCGGCGAGATCACGGCCATCAGCTTCCTGGTGCCCATCCTGGCGACCATCGGGGCCGCGCTCTTTCTCGGAGAGACGGTCCGGCTCAGGCGCTGGACGGCCACGCTCGTCGGTTTCGCAGGCGTGCTGATCATTCTGCGTCCCGGCATGGTCGACATGGGCCTGGGCAAGTGGCTGGCGCTGCTGTCGGCCATCGCCATGGGCATCTCGACCCTCTTCATCAAGCGCCTGACCCGCTTCGACGACCCGGACAAGATCGTCTTCATCTCCGCCTCGCTGATGACGCCGGTGGCGCTGGTTCCCGCCCTCTTCGTCTGGCAATGGCCCGAGCCCGCGCAGTGGCCCCTGCTGGCCCTGATGGGTGCGGTGGCCACGCTCGGGCACATCACGCTGACGCGGGCGCTGGCGGCCTCCGACGCCTCCTACGTGGTCAGCTTCGATTTCGCCCGGCTGCCCTTCGCCGTGCTCCTAGGCTACGTCCTGTTCGACGAGATCACGGACCTCTGGACCTGGGTCGGCGCCGGCGTCATCTTCGCCGCGACGGTCTACATCACCCGGCGCGAGGCGCAGCTTAAGCGCGCCGTGGACGGAGCCGGCCGCTCGACCGACACGTCCGGAAGTTAGCCCTTTCCCGCTTGACGAGCCCCATCCGCTCTTCTCCCGTCATTCCCGCTTTCGCGGGAATGACGGGAGAAGAGCGGCGGGGAATGTCGCCAGTCTTTCAGGCTGACGATGTGAAACATGCCGCTGGCTCCCTTCGATCCGGAAAGACTCGGGCGCCCCGCCCTCACCCCACCTCCACGGGCAGCACGATGGCCGACGGCGTCGCGCCGCCGCGCAGGACCTGCCAATGCCCCGGCCGGCCGTGCGGCCAGCGGGCGAAGTTGTCCCGGTCGGCGCCGGCGAGCGCCAGGCGCAGCCTGTGCCCGGCCTTGAAGCGCCAGGAGGTCGCCAGCAGGGCGAAGCGCAGCGCGGCGGGCGTGCCCGGCGTCAGCGGCTCGGCATCGGCGCGGGTGTAGCTGCGCGTGGGCCAGGTGGTGCGGTAGGTCTGCGGGCCCGCCCCCTCCTTGCGGTGCAGCGCCCGCAGCATGCCCTCGGTGACGTAGCGGACCGTGCCGTCCGGCGCCTCGTCCTCGAGATAGGCGAAGACGCAGGCGTCGCGCCGATCCGAGCTGAGGTGCAACGTCAGAACCGGGTGGCCGGTGAGCGTCAGGTCCTCAGGCAACGGCGCGCTGGCGTAGCGCAGGATGCGCCCCTTCCGCGCGCCCCAGTCCGGGTAGTAGTCCTGGATGTCGAGCGCCGCGAGCCGGCCGTAGCGCGTGTCGCGGCCGGTGCCGACGCCATAGTCCACATGGTAGGCGTCCGCCCCGTCGTCGCCGGGCATCTCCGCCAGCCCGCCCCCATCGCCCAGATAGAAGGTCCGGCCGTCCTCCGCGGGCGGCCACTGTGCGGCGGTTTTCCAGGCCTCTTCGGCCATGGTGAAATAGTGCACGGGCGCCTCGTCCGCCAGCCCCGTGTCCTCGCCGCGCACATAGGTGTCGAAGAAGCGCAGGATCTCGCCGTAGATCGGGAACCGCGGTGCGGCCGCGGCCCGGAACGGGCTGCCATTGGTGCGCGCGCCGTGGTCCCAGGGGCCGAGCAGCAGATGCCGACGCCGGTTCGGCAGGGACAGGAACCGGGCGATCGAGCCGTTCATATAGCTGCCGTCGAACCAGCCCGAGAGCGACAGCACGGCAAGCTCCGGATCGACGCCGGGTGAATAGGCGTGCGGGCTGAAGCTGTCGCTGGTGAAGCCCGGGTCGTAAGCGAGCGCGTCGCCGCGAAACTGAAACTCCCGAATGAAGTCCGGCATAGCGACGTTCGCCGCGTGCTCGGCAATGGCGGCCTCGAGCAGCGCGCCGTCGCTATCCTGGTCCACGGGCGCCGGCCCGGCGAGATGGGGATCGGCGAAGTAGGCATAGCGCTTCAGATCCGCGCGCCGGTCCAGATCGAGCGCCGTCATCAGCGCGTCGTAGGCGCCGGCCAGATGCGTCAGCAGAATGCCGCCCGGATAGAAATGGTCCGCATAGGTGTCCCAGACTGCGCTGATCGGCGCGATGGCCTTCAGCGCCGGGTGCCCGGTGCTGGCGGCGAAGTCGCAGGCCGCGCCCACATAGGAGATGCCGGTGGCGCCGAGCCGGCCGTCGCACCAGTCCTGCACCGCCACCCAGTCCATGACCGCGGCATAGTCGTCGCGCTCCACCGGCGAGCGGAACGAATCGCGCGTGCCGAAGGAGGCGCCGGTGCCGCGCACGTCGACGACAACGGTGGCGTAGCCGTAGGGCACGAAGGCGTTGCGGTAGGCCCCGGCGCTCGGACAGGCCTCGGTGTCCGCGGGCGCATCGGGCGTCAGCGCGAAGCGGCGGTAGTAGGGCGTGAAGATCAGGATCGCGGGAAAGCCCGCCTCGGGCCGCTCCCCCTCCGGCAGATGCACGTCCACGGCGAGCCGGACGCCGTCCGGCATCTCCAGGTAGCGCGACATCGGACGCGCAGGCACCGTGTGGGTGCGCGGCCGCGCGTCCAGATAGCGCGCGGGATCCACTCGCCACGCAGCAGACTGTCTCGGATCCTCCGTCATGCCCCCTCCCCGATCGCTTATGTTTGTGTTGGAGGGTGAAGAAATATCACATCGGCGAAGACATGCGATGGGCCACACTTGCGTCATGGCAACGCGCTGGAGCGGAAAAGGAGGTAGGGGCGCGGTTCGGGAGCAACCGCGCCCCAGTGGCGGGCCTTTGGGGCGCGACGATCGAAAGGAGGAGGTGCCGATCGCCGCTTCGCAACCGTGCGGGCTGGTAGGCCCTTCCCGCACGGAGCCGGGAGGTGAGTCCCGGGCTTCCGGCTGAGCCGGTCGGCCCGGTCCCGACGCTCCTCCGCCCACGGGGTGGTGGGCGAAGACTACTTCGGAGGGGCGGGCAGCTCTGGCGCGCAGTGACCCCTGGCCCGCTGCGCCGCCCTCTCAAACCTTCAGTGGCCGTAGCCGCATTTAGTTTCGAAGCGAAACTATCTGCAGGCTATCGGCAGCCGGCACCGTTGTCAAGTTAGTTTGCTAACGCTACTATTTTTCCATGAGTCGACAGACCGACAAGCGCGCGACGACGGCTGCGGAGATGGTGTCCCACGTCGCCAGGCTCGCGCAGGGCGATGGGCACGCGCTCGGCCTGACCAGCGCGCAGTGGACGGCGCTGCGCTATTTCGGCCGCGCCAACCGGTTCTCGCGCACGGTCACCGCCTTCGCCGACTACCACGCCACCACCCGCGGCACCGCGTCCCAGACCGTCAAGAGTCTCGTGACCCAGGGCTATCTGAGCCGGACGCCCTCTAGCACCGACGGGCGCAGCTCCCGCCTCGACCTGACCGACAAGGGCCGCACGCTGAGAGAGCAGGATCCGTTCGACGACCTTGTCGGCGCCATCGCCGACCTGCCGCCCGCCCTGCAGAGTCAGCTCACCGCGGCGCTGGCACATGTGATGGGCCGCCTGGCCGACGACCGCGGCAAGCGGCCGTTCGGAACCTGCACCGCCTGCAGCTATCTCGAGAACTGCATCTGCCGTCAGCCCGACGACCCGGACCATCTCTGCGCCCTGGTCGGACAGCCCATGGCCGCGACCGAGCTGGACGAGATCTGCATCAACTTCGAGCCCTGCGGAGACAGCTCCGAAAAGCCTTAGGGGCTGTCGAGATTTACGTTGCAGTGCCGGCGGGCGCCCGGCCATAGCCGTAGCGCGCGATATAGGCGGCCCAGCGCGTCTCGACCAGGGCGCGCTTCTCCGCCGGCAGCTCGTAGACGTTGGTCCGGTAGTCCTTCATGCGCCCCAGATAGTCGTCCACCGCCGCCTCGGCCCGCGCGAAGGGGCCAAGCCCGAGACCGTCGTAGATCCGGCGCAGCGCGGCCTTCGGATCGGCCACCAGCTCCTCGTATCTCACCTCGACGAGCTGGCCCTTGGGCACGCGCTCGCGGTCGCGGGCGTAGCTCGCATCCATCCGCTCGAAGTTGGAGAGCACGAAGTCCTCGAGCCACGGGTCGTCCCGGGCCGGGTTCTGCAGCCCCTGCACCGAGTTCAGCGACTTCCAGAGGCGCATGGTGGACGGGAACACGGCGAAGGGATCGCGCGAGATGAAGACGAAGCGGGCGTCGGGGAAGAGCTCCAGCATGGTGGCGACGCGGGCGGTGTGGATCGGCGACTTCAGTATCAGCCGCTTGCGCTGCCGGAGCGCCACCCGGCGGATGAACCAGAGGAACCCGTCGATCCAGGTCCGTCGCTCGTCGTCGGTCAGCTCGCTCAGATCGAAATAGCGCCCGTCCACCGGGCCGGCGCGCGGAAAGGCCATGGTCCGGTAGATCGAGCCGAGCCCCAGATTACAGAGCGCGAACTCGTCCTCCTGCGGGCGGTCGAAGCCCACGGACATGTTGTCCATGGGCCGCTTCTTGGGCAGGAACAGGTCGAACCAGGCGCGCGCCGTGCGTTCGGTCAGCACGAAGTGGCTGGGGAAGAAACAGGCATAGGTGGTCGGGTATCCGAAGGCGGGGTCGCAGGACAGGAGGTCGTGCAGCAAGGTCGTGCCCGAGCGCCAGTGGCCCAGCACGAAGACCGGCGGCTCGTCGAACCGCACCGCCGCGGCCCGGCGTCGGTAGACCGCCTCGGACAGCCAGTAGAGCAGCGTGTTGAGCGGGCTGAACAGCGTGACGACCAGGATGTTGGGCAGGCAGTTGAGCGTGACCCGGAAGCGGTTGCGCCACATCAGGCCGAGCCAGACGCCCGGCCGCATGCCGTGCCAGAAATAGAGCAGCCAGCCGCCATAGCGATGAACCTTGAGCGGCCCTTTTCGCTTCTTCTTCTTGCGTTTCCTGGTCGGCGCCACGTCCTCGGACGCGGACTGAGGCATTGCCACGTGCTGGGCTCCCCTTGCGCCGCGGACCGTGTCCCCGCGCGGCGTGGCGCCCCTGTTAGACCCAAATGCAGGCAAAGGGAAGCCGCTCGCCTGTGTCGCGTCATCGCAGAGGGAGGCCACCACTCGCGTTCCCCTCCTCCGTCATTCTCACGAACACGCACTGGTGTCTGGCTTCCTGAAGAACTGTTCCCCTAGCCTTGACGGGGAGGGGCTAGGGGTGGGGTGACGAATCAAAGAGGAGCAAGCCGATGCCAGGCAAGCTGGCGCAGAGCCAAGACCTGCCATGACGACCAGCGCGTCGCGCACGCCGCCAACGCCGCGACGTCCCCCTACCCTGCCCTTCGGGCCAGGGAGGGTTGAGATCTGTCGCGACCAAGTGGGATTGACTGACGGGAGGATGTGGACCTGATCGGCCAGGACCGCCGCTAAGCCTTCAGCGTCTCCTTCACCGCCTCGGCCAACTGCTTGAGCGAGAACGGTTTCGGCAGGAAGACGAAGCGCTCGTTCTGCTCCAGGTTCTTCTTGAATGCGTCCTCGGCATAGCCCGAGACGAAGATGATCTTGAGGTCCGGCCTGGTTTTCCTCAGCTCGCGCAGCAGTGTCGGCCCGTCCATCTCCGGCATCACCACGTCGGAGACCACCAGGTCGACCTCGCCTTCGAACTCGCCGAGCACGTCCAGCGCCTCCGCGCCGGTGGAGGCCTCGATCACGTCGTAGCCGCGCGAGGCCAGCGCCCGCGCCGCGAAGCTGCGCACCGCCTCCTCGTCCTCGACCAGCAGGATCGTGCCGGACCCGGTCAGGTCCTGGCTGGCCTCGCCCTCCGCCGCCGCGGACGCCTCGGCCGCGTCGGCGGCCTGCTCCTCGATGTGGCGCGGCAGGAAGATGCGGAAGGTGGTGCCGGCGCCGATCTCGCTCTCCGGATAGATGAAGCCGCCGGTCTGCTTGACGATGCCGTAGACGGTCGAGAGCCCGAGGCCGGTGCCCTTGCCGACCTCCTTGGTTGAGAAGAACGGCTCGAAGATCTTCTCCAGCACATCGGGCGGCATGCCCGTGCCGTTGTCCGTCACCTCGCAGAGCACGTATTCGCCCGGCTGCATGCCCGGATAGGCGAAGCCCTTGGACTCGCGCTCGCTCACATTGGCCGTGCGGATCGTCAGCTTGCCGCCGTCCGGCATGGCGTCGCGGGCGTTCACGGCCAGGTTGACGATCACCTGCTCGAGCTGATGCAGATCGGCCTTCACCAGCCAGAGCTCGCGGCCGGGCTCGACATTGAGCGTTACCTTCTCGCCCAGCAGGCGGCCGAGCAGGATGCTCAGATCGCCGAGCACGTCGCCGAGCCCGAGCACCTGCGGGCGCAGGGTCTGCTGCCGCGAGAAGGCCAGGAGCTGGCGCACCAGCCCCGCCGCCCGGTTGGCGTTCTGCTTGATGTTCATGATGTCCTGGAACGCCGGGTCGGTGGGCCGGTGATTGGCCAAGAGCAGCTCGGAGAAGCCGATGATGGCGGTCAGGACGTTGTTGAAGTCGTGCGCGATGCCACCGGCGAGCTGGCCCACGGCCTGCATCTTCTGGCTCTGCGCGATCTGCACTTCCAGCGCGCGCTGCTCGGTGGTGTCGATGGCGTAGACGATGGCGGCCTCGGCCTCGCCCTCGGCCTGCTCGATCGGGCTCATGTAGAAGCGGCCGTTGCGCCCGCTGCCCTCGCCGAAGCTGGCGTCCACCGCGTCGATGGCGACCTGGCCCGAGCAGGCGGCGTCGAGCGCATGCTCGAAGGCCTCGCGACCGTCCGTATCCACGAGACCGCCGATGACGGTCTGACCGATGGAGTATGGCGCGCCGGCCGCGTCGAGCATGCGCGTGAAGGCGGCGTTGGTGCGGCAGATGCGGCCCTCGGCATCGACGGTGGCGATGGCGATCGGCGCGGAGTGGAAGAAGCGGGCGAAGCGAACCTCGGCCGCCCGGCCGAGCTCGTCGTCCGCGGAGGCCTCGGACCGGTTCAGCACCAGCATGTGGGCCTGGTTCGCCTGTCCGTCGATCAGGGGCAGCGCCCGGAACAGAATGCGCACGGGCAGGCTGGTGCCGTCGCTGCGCATCAGGTCGATGTCGAACTGCCGGGTTCCGGCGCCCACATCGCCGGCGGCGCGCAGCAGCACGGCGGCCGAATCGTCCGACGCGATATCCGACACCCTCATGGCGCCGGCCGAGGCTTCCGAAAGCTCCAGCTGCAGCCATTGCGCCAGCGTCGCGTTGAGATATTCGATCTGGCCGTCGCGTCCGAACGAGAAGAAGCCCGCCGGCGCCCCGTCGAGATACTCGATCACCTGCTGCAGCTTCTCGAAGGCGCCCTCCTCCTGGCGCTGCTCGCCGGTGACGTCCTCGAGCTGCCAAACGGTCAGGGGCGTGCGGCGGCCGACGGAGCCGGCGCTCGGGAACTGGCGCACCGAAATGCGGAACCACTGGGCTATCGGCTGATCCGTATCGGCCGACCGGTTCGGCCAGCGCACCGAGAAGCTCTCGCTCCAGCTCTGGCCCTGGCGGGCCGCGCGTGACAGGCGATAGATATGCTCGGCCACGCCGCTGTTGCCGGAGAAGGCGCGCTCCACGGTCGGAATGCCGCCGTCGTCGCGGGCGCCCACGAGCCGCAGATAGGCGTCGTTGGCATAGAGGATGGTGCCGCCGGACGTTGTGACCAGGGCGCCGTGCGGCAGGTTGTCGACCAGGGCCTTGGTGACGTCGTTGCGGGCGGCCCGCTCGCCGAAATGCAGGATGCCGACCGCGCCGGCGAAGAGCGAGAAGACGCCGATCACCGACAGCCCCGCCAGGATGGCCAACACGAAGGGCTCCGCGTCCTCGCGGGTGAGCATGGCCAGCGAGACCGCGGCGATGGCCAGTCCGAGCGCGAGCAGGACGAGCAGGCCGATGCTGCCGTCCCGCGCGGCACGGTCCTCGGCCGGCTCGGCGTATCTCAATGGCGCGTCGACGTCGCTCATGGGTGCGAAAATAGCCGATTCGAACTTAACAAGCGCTGACAAATCTCCGCATCCGAGCGGTTTTTACGCGTCGCAGACCCTAGTTTCAACGGCGCTTTCTCTGGTTCAGCCGCATCACGAAGCCGATCACCTCGGCGACCGCCTTGTAGTGCTCCTCCGGAATCTGGTCGTCGATGTGCACGCTGGCGTGCAGCGCGCGGGCCAGCGGCGGGTTCTCGACCAGCGGCACGTCGTGCTCCTCGGCCACCTCACGGATCTTCAGGGCCACCGCGTCCACGCCCTTGGCGACGCAGACGGGCGCGTCCATGCCGGGCTCGTATTGCAGCGCCACCGCGTAGTGGGTCGGGTTGGTGACCACCACCGTGGCGTTGGGCACGTTGGCCATCATGCGCTTCTTGCCGCGCTCGATGCGCACCTGGCGCAGCTTGGCGCGCACCTGCGGGTCGCCTTCGAGCTGCTTGTACTCGTCGCGCAGCTCCTTGACCGTCATGCGCTGCTTCTTCCACCAGGTGTGGCGCTGGAAGGAATAGTCGATCGCCGCCACGATGGAGAGGATCGCCACCACGCCGATCAGCACCTTGCCGGCCATGGACTGGGTGAAGACGAGCAGCGCCAGCGGGTCCATGGTGATCAGGGCGTCGAGGTTGTCCTTGTTCGGCCAGACGATGGCGGTCATCACCGCGGAGACGATGACGAGCTTGGCCAGCCCCTTGGCGAAGTTCATCAGGCTGGTTGCGGAGAACAGCCGCTTGAAGCCGGCCAGCGGCGAGACCTTGGAGAGCTTCGGCTTGATCGGCTCGGCCGAGAACAGCAGCCCGTGCTGCACCAGATTGCCGGCGATGCCCGAGAGAAAGAGCAGCAGCAGCGGCACGGCGAGCGCGGCCAGCACCGCCGCACCGAGCATCCCGGTCAGCGCCCGAAGGCCGCTGCCGTCGGCCGGCAGCTCGTGGGCTTGGGAGAGAAAGGTCTGGAGCGCCGCGCCCAGGGAGACGGCGATGTCCTTGGCGAAGATCATCACCACCAGCGTGGCCGCCACCATCAGGAACCACGACGTGACCTCCTGGCTCTTGGCGACGTCGCCCTTCTTGTGGGCGTCCTCGAGCTTCTTTTGGGTCGGTTCTTCTGTCTTTTCGTGTTCTTCGGGCGTGTCGGCCATGGCTCTGTCCCGTACTCAGGTCGCCAGATAGGGGCTGATCGCCTGGGCGAAATAGTCGAGATACCAGAGCATCATGGTGCCGAGCAGCAGCATCAGGAGCACGAAGCCCAGGAAGATGTTGGCCGGCATGGCCAGAAAGAACACCTGCACCTGGGGGATCAGCCGGGTCAGCACGCCGACGCCCAGATAGAAGATCAGGCCGAACACCAGAAAGGGCGACGCCAGTTGCAGCGCCACCCTGAAGCCGTCGGCCATCGTCTTCAGCGCCACCTCGGCGAAATCCCCCGCCGGCAGCAGCGCGCCCGGCCTGAACAGCACGTAGCTGTCGTGAATGGCCGCCAGCAGCACGTGGTGCATGTCCGTGGCGAAGAGCAGCGTCACCGAGAGCATCGACAGGAACGAGCCGAACAGCGAGCTCTGGATGCCCTGGGCCGGATCGAGGTTCTGGGCGAAGGCGAGACCGGTCTGAAAGGCGATGGCCGTGCCGGTGACCTGAATGGCGGCGATGATCATGCGTACGGTCAGGCCGATGGCCAGCCCGACCATCAGCTCGGACAGGATCGCGGCCAGCATCCCGTTGAGCGCCGTCGGCAGACCGGAAAAAGCTTTTTGGACAATCGGATAGAGGATCAAGCTCAAAGCCAGAGCGAAGACCAGCCGAAGCCGTGTCGGGATCGCCCGGTCGCCGATGCCCGGAATGGCCATGACCATGGCGCCGACCCGCGCGAAGATGAGCAGAAAGGCGAAGGCCGTCTGCGGCAGGAAATCGAGCGTAAGGGTCATCTCTTCCGAGACCAGTTGCCTGCGAACGGCTCTAGGGCCTGTTGTCGTTGAGCGTGCCCGCCCCTCTCCCCCTGCCCAACCACCCGATGGAGGTTACCCTTGGGGTGGTTGGGCAGGGGGAGAGGGGCGGATAAGCCCGCGCAAACCGAGATCCCTACCCTCCGATGATGTGGGTCGCCACCCGGTCCATATAGCCGGCGAGCGCCGCCCCCATGAACGGCAGCGCCACCATCATCGTCAGGAAAATGGCGATGATCTTCGGGATGAAGACCAGCGTCATCTCCTGGATCTGGGTGAGCGCCTGGAAGAGCGCGATCAGAATGCCCACCAGCAGGCCGACGATCATCAAGGGACCGGACACCTTCAAAAGCGTCCAGATCCCGTCCCTGGCAATGTCGAGTATCTCGGCTCCACTCATCCCCTGCCCCCCTTGGCAGTTTCCCCCGGTTGCCTGTTGCGGCGGTTCCAACGCCGATCCAGGGCCTCAGCTCGGGCCTGCCGCATAGGGCAGCAGGCCCGCCCCAGCCCGGCCCTAGATCGGCATGTTCATGATCTCCTGATAGGCCGAGATGACCCGGTCCCTGACCGTCACCAGCGTCTGGACGGCAAGCTCGGTCTCGGCCACGGCGGTGACCAGATCGACCACGTTGGCCTTGCCGGATGCCAGATCCGCCACGCTGGCCTCGGTGGCCTTGCCCGTCTCGTTGGTGCTTTCGAGCGCGGACTTGACGAGCTCCGAGAACCCGCCGGCGTCGCCCAGCGCCCCGGTCGACGCCTTCTGCTGGGCCGACTTGTCCAGCAGGTTCGCGGCGGACAGATAGGCGTTCGCGGCTGTGGTTACGTTGGCGCTCATGCTTCAGCTCCTCTTGGCTCTCACGCCCTCAGGATGTCCAGCGTCCGGCTCAGCATCCGCCGCGTGGCGCCGATGACGTTGAGGTTGGCCTCGTAGCTGCGCTGGGCCTCGCGCATATCCATGCTCTCGACCAGTGTGTTCACGTTCGGCAGCTTGACGTAGCCGTCCTTGTCGGCGGCCGGGTGGCCCGGCTCGAAGCGGCGGCCGAAATCGCTGCGGTCGAGCTTGATGCGCCCGCTCTTGACGATGTTGGCGCCGAGCTCGCGGTCGAACTCCTGCTTGAAGGTCGAGACCCGCCGCTGATAGGGGTCGCCGTCCGGGGTCTTGGCGGTGGAGCTGGCGTTGGCCAGGTTCTCCGCGATCACCCGCATACGGCCGCTCTGCGCGCGCAGTCCCGACGCCGCAACCTTCATTGACGCTATCAGATCCATCGTGGGTCCACCTGTGCTCTCTCCGGATTCGGTTCAGTCGTCAGCCGTTGCGCCCGACGGCCGTGCGCAGCAGCCCCAGCGAGCGCGAGTAAAGCGTCGAGGCCATCTGGAAATCGAACTGGTTCTCCGAGACCTTGATCATCTGCTCCTCGAGCACCACCGCGTTGCCCGCGGGCGTCACCTCCCAGCCGCCGCCCCGCGCGGACGCGAAGGGGCCCGGCGCCGGCATCGGGCTGCCTTTGATGTGGGCGACGTTGGTGCGCATCGGCAACAGCGCCCCCGAGCCGCTCGCGGCGACCCGGCTTTCGAAGGACATCGGCTTCAGGTCGTTCGGGCGGTAGCGCGGCGTGTCCGCATTGGCGACGTTCTCCGCCAGCACCCGCTGACGGGCCTGATGCCACTGCATCTTGGTCTTCAGGAAAGCGAAGAGTTTCAGGTCGCCCAGCGCCACGTCAGCCCCCAGTTTCAGTCCGGCGCGGGCAGTGCCCCCGACCGCGCTCGACCCGGCAAAGTTTGCCTGCGACAGGGTTAAAAAGGGGTTAAGGTGGCGCGGGATCCGTGCCGGATCGGCACGCGCGTCCCGAAACGATGCGACAGACCGCAATCGCTTAACGCTTTGTTAGGCATCTTCGCGGCAATTTTTGCCTAGCCCGATCAACCAATTCGCCGCGCGTCCCCGAGGGGTCTGCGGCCCGAACCGCGAGCGCTCCATGGGGACTGAATTGGACGACCTGATCATCTATATCGGCGCCTTCATCTTCGTGTTGGCGCTGATCGTGGTCGGCGCCTGGCTGCTGAAGGCGATGACCGGCGGCGGCGGCGTCGCGCGGACCGGCCTGTTGCGCGGCCGCGAGCGTCGCCTCGGCGTGGTCGAGGCCGCCTCGGTGGACGGACGGCGCAAGCTGGTGCTGGTGCGCCGCGACGATGTCGAGCATCTGATCATGACCGGCGGCCCGGTCGACGTCCTGATCGAGACGGGCATCGAGCGGTCGCGCCCCTACGAGCCCACCATCGACCAGACCTTCGAGCCCCTGCACGACGATGCCGGGGTCACCATCGCGCGCGACGAGGATCGGCCCAAGCCTGGCAAAGATGACCGGATCTGACCCGATGCAGAGAAGAGTGGCACGCAGCGCCGGTTACGGCGCCATCGCCGGCGGAGCGCTGCTGATCGCCATGGCCGAGCCCGCCCTGGCACAGAACGTCACCATCGGCTTCGGCGAAGGCTCCGGCGTCACGGAGCGCGCCATCCAGCTCATCGCGCTGATCACGGTGCTCAGCCTGGCGCCGTCGATCCTGGTGATGGTCACCTCCTTCACGCGCATCATCGTGGTGCTGTCGCTGCTGCGCACGGCCATCGGCATCCAGCAGTCGCCGCCCAACTCGGTGATGATGAGCCTGGCGCTGTTCCTGACCGCCTTCGTCATGGCCCCGGTCTTCCAGCAGTCTTACGACGCCGCCATCAAGCCGCTGATCAATGACGAGATCGAGCTGAACCAGGCCTTCGAGAAGGCGTCGAAGCCCTTCCACGGCTTCATGCTGCATCACGTGCGGGAGAAGGACCTGGGCCTCTTTCTCGACCTCGCCGGCGGCGAGCAGCCCAAGACCCAGGAGGACGTCAGCCTGCGCGTCCTGGTCCCGGCCTTCATGATCTCCGAGCTGAAGCGGGCCTTCGAGATCGGCTTCCTGCTGTTCGTGCCCTTCATCGTCATCGACATGGTCGTGGCGTCGGTGCTGATGTCCATGGGCATGATGATGCTGCCGCCCGTCATCATCTCGTTGCCGTTCAAGCTGATCTTCTTCGTACTGGTGGACGGCTGGCATCTGGTCGCCGGCAGCCTGGTGCAGAGCTACGGCGTCTAGATGCTCTCCAGCGGAGCGAAGGACACCGACGGTGGTGCGCGGGAGATCAAGTCTTGTGCCGATGGTCTTACCGCACGGAGAGGTGAAATGAAGTCCTGTTTTCGCGGGAATGGCGGGAAAGGCCTTACCGTTGTTCGGTAGAGCGCACCCCCTCGGCAAAGAAGAAGATGCCATCACATTCGATCACAGTGGGTGGGCAATGCAGCGCCTTGTCAACTGGTTGACATCTCTGCTTCAGTCCTCTCCCTATCTTTCAAGATGTTACCGCACATCGACTGACACACCGTCGATTGCGGTCGCGGCAACGCTCCGTTGCCGCGCCGCAAAGCGCATGCGCGTGGCCCGACGCGGGATCGGCTCGATGGCGACTCAATGGGAGGATTTACGAACGGCATGATCACCTTCGGCATGCTGATCATGTTGATCATACTGATCCTGCTTGGCGTGCCGATCGGCTTCGCCATGGCGCTCCTGCCGACGGTCTACATCGCCTTTACCGACGCGATCCCGCTGACCTCGGTGCCCTATCAGATGTATTCGGCGCTGGACAAGTTCCCGCTGGTGGCGGTGCCGCTGTTTCTGCTCGCCGGCGAGCTGATGAACCTCGGCGCCGTGACCGACCGCCTGCTGGCGCTCAGCCGCGAGCTGGTCGGCCGCATCCGCGGCGGGCTCTCCCACATCACCGTGCTGATGTCGATGCTGTTCGCGAGCCTGAACGGCTCGGCGGTGGCGTCGACCGCAACCGTTGGCGGCATGATGATCCCGGCCATGAAGAAGGCGGGCTACAGCGCCGGCTTCTCCGCCTCCGTCACGGCCGTCTCCTCGACCATCGGCGGCATCATCCCGCCGAGCATCGCCATCGTGCTGTTCGCCAGCGTCACCAACAAGTCGGTTGGCAAGCTGTTCTCCGCAGGGATCCTGCCGGGCATCCTCGTCGGGCTGATGTTCATGGCCGTCTGCTACGTCATTTCCGTGCGGCAGGGCTATGAGCGCTACGAGGAGCCCTTCCGGCTGGCAGCGCTCGGCCGCGCCTTCATGCGCGCGTCGCTGGCGCTGACGCTGCCGTTCATCCTCTATTTCGGCATCGTCGGCGGCGTCTTCACGCCGACCGAGGCCGGCGCCGTGGTCTGCGGCCTGGCCTTTGTCCTCGGCAAGTTCGTCTACAAGTCGCTCACCTGGGCGCAGCTCTGGCAGGCGCTGACGCGCACCGTGCATCTGACCGCGGCGATCTTCATCATCATCGCGGCGGCGGGCCCGTTCTCGTGGCTCCTGACCCGGCTCGGCGCCCTGCAGGGTCTGGAGAACTGGCTGGTGGGCTTCGAGCACAACCTGGCGCTCTTCATGCTGGTGTTCCTCGCCATCGTGCTGATCGCCGGCATGCTGGCGGACATCGTCGCCAACCTGATCATCCTCGGACCCACATTGCTGGCGGCGGCCGAGAGGGTGGGCATCAGCGACACCCAGGCCTCCATGGTGATCTGCGTGGGCTTCCTGCTCGGCACCGTCACCCCGCCTGTGGGCATCTGCTATTTCGCGGCGGCGCGCATCGCGGAGGAGAAGCTGGAGCGCGTGGCGGTCACGCTGCTGCCCTTCATCGGCGTCGAGCTGGTGCTGCTGGTGATGATCCTGCTGATACCGCCGCTGACCGGCTTCCTCCCGACCCTGGCGGGGTTCAACTGACATGAGCGGGGCCCTGAAGCGCATCGACGACGCCATCGGCCGGCTGACCACCCTGGCCAGCAACGCCCTGCTCGTGCTGATCGTCCTGGTCGTGCTCTACAACGTGGTGATGCGCTACGTGTTCGAGGCGCCGCCCTTCTGGACGGACCGCATCGGCGTCTTCGCCAATATCGGCATGATCCTGTTCGGCCTGAGCCTGACCGTGCGCGACCGCGAGCTCATTGCCATGCAGGCGCTCTACGAGAAGATCTCGCCGCTCTTCGCCCTGGCGCTGGACGCCACCTGGAACGCGCTGATCCTTATCTTTTCTATCATCTTTGCGTGGTATGGGCTCGAAGCCGCCATCAACATGCCGGGACAATACTGGGACTTCCAGGACTTCTGTATCGACCTGGATCTCGGCGACGACGGCGGCCAGGGCATCGCGCTGACGATCGCCAAATCGGTCGAAACCGTCGTTGGCATGGCGGTCCGGCCCTTCTGCGTCGATGGTGCGGTTCCGCAAAAGTACCTCGCGATGCTCATGCCCATTTCCGGGCTCTTGCTGGTCATCGCGAGTCTCGGCGTTTTGATCGAGGACGCCAAGCAGCTTCGCGCCATGAGAGGGCGCGGAGCGGTCAGGCCAGACGAGACCGCCGATTGAGGTGGACCGGCCCGCTCGTCGCCGAGCCTGGCAGGACTGAACCAAAACGGAGGATGTGTCATGAACACAATTGGGAACATCAGAAAAGGGCTGCTGACTTTGGTGCTCGCCGGCACCGCGGCGCTGTGGTCGCAGGGCCTCTCCGCCGCCGAGATCGTGCTGAAGACCGGCACGAGCTGGAACGACAAGTTCCCCATGAAGGCGATGCTGAAGGACGTCCTGAAGCCGAAGCTCGAGGAGCATTCCGGCGGCCGGATCTCGCTCGACGTCCACATGGCCAAGAGCCTGTGCTCGGAGAAAACCTGCGTCGAGCAGGTCAAGCTCGGTCAGACCGATATCGGCACGGCGTCGGTCGCCAATTACGGCGGCTTTCACAAGACCTACGAGATTCTGACTCTGCCCTACATCTTCAAGGACGACGCGGCGGCCGAGAAGGTGCTGAGCTCCTTCCTGTTCGACGAGCTCAACAAGATCTCGGTCGAGCGCGACAGGATGAAGATCCTGGCGGTGGTGCCGTTCCTCGGCTTCCGTCACCTCCAGACCAATGTCGGCGTCATCAAGACGCCGAAGGACCTCAGGGGCGTGAAGATCCGGGTGACCAAGTCGCCGCTGGACGGGGCGCTGCTGAAGTCCTGGGGCGCGGTGACCACGCCGGTGGCCTGGGCCGAGACCTATGACGCGGTCCAGCAGAAGGTCGTGCGCGGCCTCTACATCCCCAAGTCCATTCACGCCATGATGAAATTCCACGAGGTCTCGCCCTACGTCACCATGACGGGCGGCGCCTGGACCCCGATGATCATCTTCATGGACATGAAGCGGTTCGAGGGCCTGCCGGACTGGGCGCAGCAGGCGCTCGACAAGGCTGCCGCCGACCTGCGCGGCAAGGTGTTCGCGATCGACGCCGAGTACTCCGCGAAGCTCGGCCGCGAGAACAAGGCGAAGGTGAACTACTACACGCCGAGCGAAGCCGAGCTGGGGCAATGGCGCAGGGCCTCCGCGCGCGCTTGGCTGGTCGGCAAGAAACTCAAGCTCTACGACCCCAAGCTGGCACGGCGCATTCTCGAGTCGCAGGCCGGCCTGGAAGATCTGGTCAAGGAGCTCGAGAGGCTCGGCGCGCTCTAGCTCTTTGTTGAAGCATGTCTTTTTCCCGAAACCGGTATCCACTTTCGGGAGACATGCTCTAGCGCGTTCGAGCTGATCGGTCCCACCCCGCTCCCCCGGCTCTACGCCCCCCAAGGGCAGTCTCCATCGGGAGGTTGGGCAGGGGGCAGCGGGCAGTGGACCGGTCCCATCGAACCCATAAGGCCCGAGGTATCGAAAACCAGCATGAGCGAAACGACGCAAAGGATCCCCTGCTACGAGCCCGGCGGCGGGCTCGCCGAGTCCGACCAGGCCCTGGCCGACATGTCGAAGATGTTCAATGGCCGGATCCCGAATTTCCATAAGGTCCTGGCCAACAGCCCTGCGGCCGTCACGGCCTTCGAAGCCATGCGGCGCACGCTGCAGCGCACCAAGCTGCGCGCCGCCGAGCGGGAGATCATCTCCCTGGAGGTGTCGCGGCGCAACGCGTGCGAGTATTGCCTGGCAGCCCACGCCAAGTTCCTCCGGATGATGAAAACGCCCGAGGACCAGATCGAGGCCGCCGTCTCCGGCACGCCGATGTCCAACCCGCGCCACGCGCTGATCCAGCGGGTCGCGCAACGGCTGATCGACAGCCAGGGACGGATCACCGATCAGGAGCTTCAGGACTTCCGGGAGGCCGGGCTCTCCGACGGCGAGCTGATCGAGATCGTCGCCATCATCGGCTGGTACACCCAAGCCACGATCACCAACAACCTCGCCCGGACGGTCGTCGACCCCTTCTGGACCGAGTAGCGCGAGCCTTCGGTCCGATAGGGGTCAGACCCCAATATCTGTGTTTCCCGGCTTGACCGGGCAATGACGGATGAGGGCCTGTCCTGTTTAATGGGGCTGATTCGCCTCTCTCCCGTCAGTTCCGCGGAAATGCAGCGGTGTCCGGGATTATGCGAGCGTGTCGGTCTGCATGGCAGGCGCGGCCTTGGTTTCAGGACTGAAGCTGTGTGCCCGGACAGTCGTTCGGGTGGTCTACCGCCCCCTCGGTTTTCGTCATGCCCGGACCTGATCCGGGCATCCATTCCACTGGCCTCTCGGCGAAATCGAGAGGAAACGGCATGGATTACCGGGTTAAGTGTTCAGCCCGGGGACATGTATGTCCCCAGTCCGTACATCAAGCCCGGCAATGACGACGGTTGGGGACAAGCTTCGCTCAAGTCCCGGACAGTACTGGGCGCAGGCCGGGATGACGCCGGAGGACCTCTCCCAGACACTCACGCGGCGCCGGCGTAGCGCCCGTCGGGCCACGGCCGCCGCCGCACCGCCCCGAAACCGATCGCCTCTACAGGCCCAGCTTCATGGACCTCTTGCGTTTCTTCCCCTCTGATCGCATGTCAGACCGTTGAGACTTTGCCTGCGGTCCGGTAACCGTGGCGGCGTCCACGGGTCGCAGAGTGTGCGATTCTGCTTTAGGTGTGATCGGCAATGACCATGGAACCCATCAGCCGGCTCGCGGCCGTGCTGGCCATGCTGTGTGCGATGGCCGTAGCGGCGCTTGCGGAAGAGCCGGACGGCCTGATTCCGGACCCGCCCGAGGCGGCGCAGCCGCAGGCCCTCAACATCGCAGCCCCGCTGGCCCCCTGGCAGGCGACGCTGCGCCGGATCGAGAAGGCGCTCGGGCGGACGAAGCTGACCGACAGCGCGCTCGAGAAGATTCGCGACGAGCTCGACCGCGTGCAGACGGAAGCCCTGGGCTTCGTCGAAAAGAACGAGCCGCGCTTCGTCGAGGCCCAGGCGCAGCTTGAGAAGCTGGGGCCGCCGCCCGACAAGGACGCGGCCAAGCCGGAATCGGATCCGGTCGCCCAGGAGCGGGCGAAGCTGACCCAGCTCGTGGCCGAGATCGGCGGGGCCGTGAAGACGGCAGGGGTCATTGCCGCGCGCGCCAGCCAGCTCCGGGCGCAGGGCCAGGCCATCGCGCGCGAGCGCTTCTCGCAGCAGCTCCTGCAGCGCTTCAAGTCTCCGCTGCAGCCGGGCGTCTGGACGGACATCTCCAGAGAGTTCGGCGGGGCCTGGCGCAGCTTCAAGCTGCTGATCGACGACTGGCTGGGCAGCATGCCGAGCCGGTGGCCGCTCGTCCTGACCGCGCTCGCCGCCCTCGGGCTCTTCGTTCCCCTGTGGTGGATCTGCCGCATCTGGGTCGACCGGCTGCGCTATCCGGCGGAGCTCGGCGAGATCGAGTTTTTCGAGCGGGCCAGGTCGGCGCTCTGGGTGACCGGTCTGCGCGCGCTGCCCTTCTTCGGCCTGGCGGCGGTCCTCTATGGCGGGCTTTACGCCTTCGACGTGCTCCCCAACCGGATCGACACGCTCGCCATAACGCTTTGCCTCACCATCGCCGGGGTTGCGGCGGCCAGAGCGTTGCTGACCACGATCCTCGCCCCCACGCGGCCCTATTGGCGCATCTATCCGGCCTCGGACGCGCGCGCCCGGCGCATGAACCACATGCTCGGGGCGATCGTCGTCGTTTACGGCGTCGACCTGTTTCTGGCGCGCCTGAACGAGGTTCTGGTCTCTCCCCTGCCCCTGACGATCACACAGAGCTTCTTCGCCAGCGTCCTCTTCGCCGTGCTGCTGGCCGCGGCCCTGCGCGCGCCGGCAGGGGCGGACGAGGGACAGCGTCCGCGCTGGCTGGCCTGGATCAGGATCCCGCTCTGGGCGATGGTCATCGCCATTCTGGCCGCCGGCGCGACCGGCTACATCGCCCTCGCCCGCTTCCTCGCCACTCAGGTCGTGGTGACGGGCTCCATTCTCGTGGTGCTTTATCTGCTCTACATCACCGTCGACGAGATCGCCGACAGTATGGTGAAGCCCGATACGCTGATCGGCGGCTGGCTGATGCAGCGTATGTCGGTGAGCCCGGCGCGGGCCGAGCAGATCAGCGTGGTGACGCTGCTGCTGCTCAACCTGCTGCTGATCACCATCGGCCTGCCGCTGCTGGCCCTGCAATGGGGCTTTAGCTGGGACGACGTTCAGAGCTGGCTGAAGGCCGCCTATTTCGGGTTCGAGATCGGCCATCTGCGCATTTCGCTCGCCGCTATCCTGTTCGCCCTTCTGCTGTTCGCGGTCGGTCTCTACGTGGCAAGGGTGATCGCCAACTGGCTCGACCGGCGCATCCTGTCGCGGGCCCGCCTCGACCGCGGCCTCAGGGATTCGATCCGCACCGGCCTCGGCTATGTCGGCGTCGTGATCGCCTTCCTGATCGCGGTCTCCTATGTGGGCGCCGACTTCACCGACCTGGCGCTGGTGGCCGGCGCGCTGTCGGTGGGCATCGGCTTCGGCCTGCAGACCATCGTCAACAATTTCGTCTCCGGCATCATTCTGCTCGCGGAACGGCCGATCAAGGTCGGCGACTGGATCGTCGTTGGTACCGAGGAGGGCTATGTCCGGCGCATCAATGTGCGCGCCACGGAGATCGAGACCTTCGAGCGCTCGCACGTGATCATCCCGAACTCGAGCCTGATCGGCGGCGAGGTGAAGAACTGGATGCTGCGCAGCCCCGTGGGCCGGGTCGAGGTGGTCGTCGGCGTCTCCTACGACTCCGACCCCGAGCAGGTGCGCGATATCCTCCTCGGCATCGCCCATGCGCATGAGGCGATCCTCCAGCACCCGGCGCCGTTCGTCCGGTTCATGGATTTCGGGGCCAGCTCCCTGGACTTCTCGCTGCGCGCCTATATCGGCAACATCGATTCGTCGCTGTCCGTGCGCAGCGACCTGCGCTTCGCCATCTTCGCCGCCTTCCGCGAGGCGGGCATCGAGATCCCGTTCCCGCAGCGCGATGTCAATCTGAAGGATATCGACCGTCTCGAAGCGGCCCTCGGCAAGGCGGAGCGCGGCGGGCCTGCGAGCGGGGCTTGATCGCGGCCGACGCGCCGCTCAAGACATCAGCCCGCCCGGCCCTGCGCCGCGCCGACGTCGGTCTGGCTGGTCTTGGGATCGACGAAACGCTTGCGGAAGTCCTTCATGAAGGCGTCGAGCGTATCCGTCGCGGCGATTTCCTTCGCAAGGCGGCGAAAATCGATGCCCTGGGCGTTCACCGGCCGCGTCACCAGGGTGAAGGCTTCGGCGTCGGGCGTCTTCAGCATCTTGCCGTAGAACTTCTTGCGCAGACGATCGAGCGCGAACTGATCGCTGGCGAGCGAGTATGAGATCCCGGCCCGCAGCACGTCGAAGCGCTCCCCGTCGGCCAGCGGCTTCGGCATCTGCCAGCGGTCGCCGAGCGTCTTCTCGAGCTGCTCGCCCGCCTTCTGCCATTTCTGCGCCATCCAGAGCGCGTCCGACTTCAAGCGCTCGACATCCTTGCCCTGCATGGTGTTGAGGATCTCGATGGCCGCTTCCGCCCGCCCCAGCTCGCCAAGGGCGCGGGCTTCCAGGAGGTTGCGGCTGCGGTGCATCTCGTTGGGCAGGCCGGCCTGCCGCGTCCGCCGCAGCGTGCGCAGCGCCAGGTCGGGCTTGCGGTTCATCATGTGCACCATGGCCAGCCGGGTCGCGACCTGCGCCCGCGCCGCGCCCGACAGGCGCTTGCGCACCTGGTGGTCCAGCAGCTCGGCCGCCTGGTCCAGCAGGTCCACCGAGATCAGCCGGTCCGCAAGCTGGCGGATCATCTCGTCGCCGAGCCGCCCGACCGGCGTCAGCTCGCGGTGGTCGTAGTAGAGGCTGAGCGCTTCGATCGGCTTCAGGGCGTCGCTCCTGCCGCCGATGAACAGGCCCTTGAAGACGTCCTTCATGTCGTCCTGGATCTGCAAGGCGATGTCGGATCTCGGAAACGCCAGCACCGCGTTCTTCATGACGTCGAAGGCATCGCGGTAGCGCGCCGCCCTGACGTACAGGCTCGCCAGCAGGCGCAGCGTTCTCAGCTCCACATCGTCGCCGCGCCAGACGAGCTGAAGCCGCTCCAGGCTCTTGATCGCCTCCTCGTCGGCGATCTTCTTCATCTTGAGCAGCAGCGAGATCGTCCGGAGCTCGGCCTCGGCCACCGCCGGCCGGACGTCGCTCTTCAGCACGACATCGAACGACTGAAGCGCGGTCTCGCTCTGGCCCGTCTCGCCCAGATACCAGCCCTTCAGCAGGTCGGCCTCCGCGGAAAGCCGTCGCGGCAGCGCCGCGTCCGGCAGCGCGTCCAGCTCGTCCGCGGCGCGGTCGAGCCGGGCCAGCTCCAGCGCCGCGCGGGCCGCGGCCAGGCGGAAGCGGGCCTGCAGGTCGGCGCTGTAGGACTCGATCGCCAGCGCGCCCTCGTGAAAGCTGCGCAGCGCGGCGCTCCAGTCCTTGTCCTGGACCTGAAGCAGGCCGCGCCAGAGCGCTGCATCCTGATCGTTGGCGAGCGCGTGCACCTCCAGGTCCTTGCGCGCATCGTCGGCGCGTCCGCTGAGGACGTTGGCGGCGCCGCGCATGATGTTGAAGGAGGGATCGCCGCCGATCTTGGGATCGGCATCGGACATCTGCCGCAGCACGCCGAGGGCTTCCATGGTCATGCCGTTGGCCAGATAGGACCTGGCCAGGGAGAAGCGCAATCCGGTCCGCTCCTCCGGCGGGCTGACCGCGATGGCGCGCTGCTGCTTCGAGAGCTGGCCGGAGAGCCGGCTCGGATCCCTGACGCGCCAGCCGGCGAAGTCGAGGAAGCCGGCGCGCGCCGACTTGTCGAGCGACTGCTTGCCGGGAACGTATTGCCGGGCGAACCCGGCCGACAGCGTCAGGCCCTTGTGGCGCGTGACGACGACCTCGTCGAACCGCTGCCGGACGCCGATGTCGTCGGAGTTGGGCCGGATGGCGATGCCATGAGTGGTCGGCAGCGCCGTGAACTCGACGAAGTCCTGCGGCTTGGTCACGCTACGCGGCGGCGCGAAGGCGGTGACCACGGCGATGCGGTCGCCGATCTCCGTATCGTGCAGCCAGTGCACGCGACCGGGGTTCTTCAGGGCGATCCGGATGACCGACCGGTTGTCGCGGCGCAGCGCCCGCTTCAGGTTGAGCGGCTCGGCCTCGCCGGTGATCAGATCGCCGATGTCGACGGTCCAGGAGCTGTCGTTGTGCGAGACATAGCTCAGCCAGGGCCGCGACAGCGTCAGCCGGAAATACTGCATCGAGCCGGAGCGCACATGCTCCATGTCTACCACCTTGCTGCCGGGCGGGTCGCGCAGCGCGGCATCGTCGAGCTTCACATTGGAATCGAACACCAGCCAGATCGTGCGGCCGCGCCGGAAGACGGCCCCCGAGATCGGCTTGGGGAAGGGAAAGACCAGCCGCAGATTGGCGCCGGCCTCGCGCACCTGCACCGGCACCTTCTCGCCTGCCGGCACCGGCTTCGCCACGGGCTTGGGCTTGGCTGAAGGGGCCGGCGTCTTCGCCGGCGCGGCCTTCGGCTTCTTCGGCGGGGCCGGCGGCATCGTCTTCGCCATGCGCTTGCGTGCCGCCGGCAGCTCGGGCTGTGCCAGCCGCTTCGCGGCGCCGGGCGCGTCCCAGTCGCCATAGTCGTCCGCGCGATACTTGCGCGGCTCGAAGCGCATGACGGCGGACTGGAACTCGGGCTGCGACACGGGCTCGAACCCGTCTCCCTTCGCCTCCGAGATATCCGATTGCGCCGCCAGCCGCGTCTCCGCCTCGGCCTTGGCTGCCTTTTTCGGTTTGCGGGGCGCCTGCGTCTTCTCCGCGGTCTCGTCGTCGACGGCCTTCGCCGCCTCCGCCACCGACGCGTCCAGCGCCGCCTCCGGACCGGTCAGGTCGACGATATAGGAGAACCCTTCGCGGAAGCCGCGCACGTCGACGTCGTCGTCGACGGTGAGCTGAATCGTCATACCGGTCTCGAGCTTCTTGGACTTGACCGTGCGCAGGAATTTCGGGGGATCGACCTTGAGCCGCGAGAGGTCGAGCGGCGCCTGCTGTCCGAAGGTGAGCGCGATCTGATTACCCTGACGGCCCATATTCACCGTCACGAACTTGTTCCACTCGAAGACGATGCGGCTGAAGGTGGGCTGGTGCGCCAGGCGCACCTTGACCTTGTAGGGCACCTTGACGTGCTTGAGCTGGATCGCCTGCACGCGCTCCCTCTCCTCGGCCTCCGCCGCCGCGCGGGCCAGCTCGCGCATCACCGACTGCGGCAGCACCGGCGGCGCGCCCCTCCAGGACGGCGGCAGCAGGTCCACGAACAGCTTCTTGCCCGCCTCCATGATGTTGACCTTGAACGACCGGACCAGCGCGAAGCGGATGGCGCGCCCGTCCGGGTCCCGCCGCGAGATCGACACATAGTCCGAGAGCGAGAGCGCCACCTCCTCCAGATTGATGTTCACAGCCTCGTCGAAGGACAGCACCAGAACGCCCGATGCGAGCTCGTCCCTGTAGACCGGCAGCCGGTCGAACTCGATCACCAGGCGGCCGAAGCCCACCTCCTTGCGGGCGTTGACGGTGGCGTCGATCTCGCCCAGCGCCGGCGTCAAGGCGGCGAACGCGAGCGCCAGCGTCACGGCGGCGAAGGTCAGGCCCCGGCGGACGGCCTCGACGAGCGCGCGCAAGCGCCGGCGGCCGGCAGCGGCCGGCTCGCGACAGTCGATCTCGACGAGAGGATTCAAGACGCCGCTCCCTCCTTGGGCATCCGCCGGATAGAGGCTGCGGGGCTCGCCGGGCGAGCCCGACGCTCAGACTAGTAAAACAGCGGTTAACGACAGCTTAAGAAAATCGAATCAGGCCATGAGAAACAGCGGGTTAGACGCGATCAGCGGGGCGCGGGGCTCTGGATCTTCGGAAGCGTGCTGTTCGGCCCCGGAACGACCTGGCTCTCGCTCGCCAGCTCCAGGGTCAGCCGCTGCGCGGCCTTGGTCTCCATCGCCGCCAGGATCTCGGCCATGGCGCGCGGCTTGATGCGCTTGGCCAGGCCCTTCTGGACCTCGATGTCCAGGCGGTTGAAGATCTTCGCGGCCTTCTTCGGCTTCATGCCCGAATACATCTTCACCAGACCGGCGAGCTGCTTGTCCCGCTCCTTGTCCTGCTTCTTGTGCGTCTTCTCGATGCGGGCCTCGATCGCCTTGAGCTGCGTTATGCGCTTCTGGACGCGCTGCTCGGCCGCTTTCAGCAGGTTCTCGCGAAGCTGCAGCTCGCGCTCGCGCTTTTCCAGCTCCTTGCGCCGCCTGGCGAGGCTTTGCAGCACCGCAAGCTCCGCGCTTGTCGGCGTCGCCTGCGGCCCCTTCGCAGGACCGCTCAAGGGCCCCGCGGGCGCCTGCTGGCCCGTCTCGGCCGCCGCCATCTTCGTCCCCTGGCCGTCATTCTCCGCGCCGGGCTCCGCCGCCTCCGCCTCGGCACCGGCCTCCTCCGTCTCGGTCGCCTCGGGCGCGGCCGCGGCCTGCTCCTGCTGGGCGGCGGCCGCCTCGGTGTTCTGGGCGCTGGCCGGCGCGGTGCCCGAAAGCATGGAGCCGTCGCCGAACATGAGCCCGGCCAGCTTCAGCACGAACAGGCAGAACGCGGCGAACGCCACCAGCGGCAGCAGGCGGACGGGCTGCATCAGCCGGCCTCCCGATGCGCTTTCGCCCCATCGGCGTCGGAGCGACGCTGGGCGTTGAGCAACCCGAGACCCACCTGGCTCGCGCGCGGCGCAGGCCGTGGCGGGGCGGCGGGTCGTGCCGCAGGCTCGGGCGCCGTGCGGCGCGGCGGCGCGCCCGCCACCGCCTTCAGCTTCGAAAGCAGGTCCTCGCCCTGCTCGAGCGCGACGGCGAGCTGCGCGTTGAGCTCCGCCGCCCCGTCGATACGGGCCGTCAAGGTCTCCTCCGCGGTCCCGGCGGTCGAGCGCAGCGTCGCGATGGCGTTCTCCGCCTGCCCCGTCGCCGCGCTCAGGTCCCGGATCACGCTGCGCATGTCGGACTGTTCCGAGCGCAGCTGCTCGAGCTTGCGATTGACGATCACGCAGTAGCCGATCGTCACCGCGAGCAGGATCGCGACGAGCAGTTCAATGAAGAGTCCGAAAGAGCCTGCGAGCATGGTCAGACCGCCTCCGCCATGGTGTCCTGATCCGCGCCTTCGTCCTGGGCGCCGTTGTTCGGCCGGTCGATGCCGCGCGCCACCCGCACGGCGATATGGTCTCCCATGCGGCCGATATTGCCTTGTGTCAGGGGAATGTCCCCGCAGCGCAGCGACACCGGGTCGTCGGGGCCGCAGTTCAGCGCGATGGTCTCGCCGACGCGCAGGTTCATGACCTGCTTCAGCGGCAGCGTGAGCTGATCCAGCACCGCCTCGATCGGGATCGCGGTCTTGTAGATCTCCGTCGCCAGATGGCTCTCCCAGATGTTGTCATGGCCGAACTTCTCGCCCATGAAGCCCTGCAGCAGCAGCTCCCGGATCGGCTCCAGCGTACCGTAGGGCAGCAGCACCTCGACGCGCCCGCCGCGATCCTCCATATCGATGCGCAGCTTGATCAGAATGGCGGCGTTGGCCTGCCGCGCGATCGCGGCGAAGCGGGGGTTGGTCTCCAGGCGCTCGAGCTCGAACCGCACCGGCGACAGCGGCTCGAAGGCCTTCTCCGAGTCCTCCAGGATGACCTCCACGAGCCGGCTCATAAGATTGGTCTCGATGGTGGTGTAGGGCCGGCCCTCGATACGGATGGCCGGTGTGCCGCGCCCGCCCAGCAGCACGTCGACGATCGAGTAGATCAGGTTCGAGTCCACCGTCATGAGCGCGTAGCCGTCCCACTCCACGGCCTTGAACACGGAGATCATGGCCGGCAGCGGGATCGAGTTCAGATAGTCGCCGACGCGCATGGTGGAGATGTTGTCGAGGCTGACCTCCACATTGTCGGAGGTGAAGTTGCGCAGGCTGGTGGTCAGCAGCCGCACCAGCCGGTCGAAGACGATCTCGAGCATCGGCAGGCGCTCGTAGGACACCATCGCCGAATTGATGATCGCCCGGATACCGCTGGTGTCGGTCAGCGCCTGCTCGTCGAGATCGAAGCCCAGCAGGCTGTCGATCTCGTCCTGGTCGAGGATGCGCTCGCCGCCGCCGGAGGACGACTCCGAGCCGCCGCCGACGTCGCCGTCGTCGATCATCGCGGCCCATTGTGCCGCAACGTCCTCGTCTAGGCCGGCGTCCTCGCCGTCGCCGTCGTCGCCGTCGAGCGCCGCGCCCCATTCGGCGGCCAGCGCATCTTGATCAAGCTCGTCGTCGTCATCAACCATGGCAGCCGCTCTGCTACTGGACGATAATTTCCTTGAAGAGAACGCGCGTTACTTTGTTGGGATAAATCTCGATGTTGACACGGCGCAGCAGCTCCTCCTTCAGCCGGAAGATGCCGGCGGAGCCGTCCAGGTCGGTGCTTCTGAGCTCGCGGAGATAGAGCTGGAACATGTCGAGCACGCGCGGCAGAGCCGGTTGCAGCGCCTCGATCACCTTCTTGTCCTCCGCCTCCAGCGACACCTTCAGCTTGAGATACTGAGCCCGCTGCTCGGCCGAGCTCAGGTTCACCACCATCTCCGGCAGGTCGTAATAGACGAGCGGCGCCTTCTGACCGTCGCCCGCGCCGCCGCCGGGCGCGAACAGGCCGAACATGTCCACGGCAACGTAACCGCCGCCGCCCAGCGCCAGCAGCAGAGGCACGATCACGGCCACCAGCTTCAAAGGGCCCGGCCCGCGCTTCTTCGGTGCCGCTTCGGCGGCCTCGACCTCTGCGAGCTGGTCCTGGCTCTCGTCGTCGCTCTCGGCCTCGGTTGCCTCGGGCTCGTCGCTCATTCCGGCAGACTCCGCATCGCTCCATCCGCTTGGAGCGTCAGCATTTTCGGCGCTTTCCGCCGCCCTCGGGATCAGTCGGCATTGTTGGGCCGACAGGGTTAACGAATGGTTTCCGAAAGGCCCAAAGCGGCAATATTTGCCCGGCCGTTTTTTCCGCCCGGCGCGTGCCGCCGCTCCCCATGGAATCGATAAACTATTGATATACAATTATTTTCCATCTGGCATGCGGCCTGCATCGTAAACCGCACAGGCCGCCCTGGGCACAACCGGCCCACCTGTCACGTGTTGCGGCTCCCCTTGCACACCGAGTTGGAACGCGAGCTGAAATGGAAAACGCCCTTCTCATCTCCATGTCGCGGCAGATGGCGCTGCAGCGCCGGATGGACGTGCTCGCCAACAACATGGCGAACGTCAACACGGCCGGCTTCAAGAGCGACAGCCTGATGTTCGAGGAATACCTCATGCCGGTCGCGCGCATGAACGACGTCAACGGCTCGCCGTCACGGCTGTCCTACGTTCAGGACGTGGCCGTCTACCGCGACTTCGCCGAGGGCACCGTGGAACAGACCGGCGGAGAGCTCGACGTGGCGCTCTCGGGCGACGCCTGGCTCGTCGTCGACACGCCCAATGGCGACCGCTATACGCGCAACGGCCAGCTCAAGCTCGACGCCGACGGCCAGCTCGTGACCCTGGACGGCTTCGCCGTGATGGGCGAAGGCGGCCCGCTCACCTTCACCGTGGACGAGAGCGGCATCGAGATCGCGCGCGACGGCACCATCTCGACCAGCCAGGGCATCAAGGATCAGCTGCGCCTGGTCCGCTTCGAGAACAACAACCTGCTCTCGAAGGAGGGCTCGACCCTGTTCTCGTCGGAGGCTGCACCGATCGCGGCAGAGAATGCCGAGGTGATGCAGGGCATGATCGAGAAGTCGAACGTACAGCCGGTGATCGAGCTGACCCGGATCATCGAGACCGTGCGCGCCTACACGTCCGTGACCCGGACACTGCAACAGACCCATGACCTGAGGCGAGACGCCATTGAGCGGCTCGGAAGCCCGAACCAGGCCTAGACGCCCGGCGTCGGCCCCGAGGGAAGAAAGAGGACGAACGGCCATGAAATCCCTGCAAATCGCCGCAACCGGCATGATGGCGCAGCAGCTCAACGTGGAGGTGATCTCCAACAACATCGCCAACATGCGGACCACCGGCTACAAGAAGGTGCGCGCCGAGTTCCAGGATCTGCTCTACCAGGACGTCCGGCGCGTCGGCGCCACCTCCTCGGACGCCGGCACCACCGTGCCGTCCGGCATTCAGATCGGCTTCGGCGTCAAGACCGGCGCCACGCCCCGGGTCATGAGCCAGGGCAACCTGAGCAGCACGGAGAAGGAGCTCGACGTCGCCATCCGCGGCGAGGGCTATTTCCAGGTCAACCTGCCGAACGGACAGACCGCCTATACCCGCGACGGCTCCTTCGAGCTGGACGCCCAGGGCCGCCTGGTGACGCTCGACGGGTTCGAGATCCAGCCCGGCATCACCATTCCCGACAACGCCCGCGAGATCACCATCAACCGCGAGGGCACGGTGCAGGTGCTCGTCGACGACGACACCGCGCCGCAGGAAGTGGGCCAGATCCAGCTCGCCCGCTTCGTCAACAAGGCCGGCCTCCAGGCCATCGGCGACAACCTGTTCCTGGAGACCCCGTCGAGCGGCACGCCCACCACCGGCAATCCGGGCGATGCCGGGTTCGGCAGTGTCCTGCAGAAGTTCCTCGAATCCGCCAATGTGAACGCGGTGGCGGAGCTTTCCGACCTGATCGCGGCGCAGCGCGCCTACGAGATGAACGCCCGGATCATCTCCTCGTCCGACGAGATGATGTCGGCCGCGACGCAGATCCTGAGATAACGCGCTAGGGAGCGACGCATGACCCGACGCCCGCCGTCCCCCCTCCTGGCGACCGCCCGCCGGACGCTGACCGTCATCCTCGGCCTTTGGCTGCTGGCACCGGCATGGCCGGCGGCGGCGCAGACCCCGGAACCGGTCCTGCGCGAGCAGATCCATGTCAGCTCGGACGTGGTGACCCTGGCCGACCTCTTCGAGAATGCGGGCGCGGCCGGCAGCACGCCGGTCTTCCGCGCTCCCGATCTCGGCACCGAGGGTGTCGTCGCCAGCAAGCGGGTCGCCGCCGCGGCCCGGCTGCACGGCCTCTTCTGGCGCAATCCGGGCGGCATCGAGCAGATCGTCGTGCGCCGGCCGAGCCGGCTGGTGACCGCTGACGCCATCGCCAACCTGGTCGAGGCCCGCGCGGCGAAGGAGAGCGGCGCCACCGACCGGTCCGCCTTCGACATCCGCTTCTCGCGCAGGCCGCGGCCGTTCCATCTGGACACGCGCGTGACCGCCCCTCTCGTCATCAGGCGCTTCGAGCTCGACGACAGCAACGGGGCGTTTCGTGCCGTCGTCGGCGTCGACACCACGGTTCAGGCGGTGCGCGACCGGGTCTATCAGGGCCAGGCCTACGAGTCCGTGCCCGTGGCCGTGCCGGCGCGAAACATCCCGCGCGGCGCCACCATCGCCGAGGAGGACATGCGCATTATTCGCATGGCCAAGCGGCGCATGCCCGCAGGGGC
>JAKSBI010000422.1 GCA_022361215.1 Hyphomicrobiales bacterium
CCTCATCATCGGGTCCGACGGCCGTCCCAACCTCTTCCTCAACGTTTTCCACCCGGAGCGCGACGACTTTTTCGTGGCCGGCCTGGTGCAGGCCAACGGCAGCATGTGGCGGCTGGCGGACAGTCAGGCCCAGCTCATCGCAGCCGCCATTGCCGCCGCGAACAGCGGATCGGACACCGCCCACTGGTTCGCCGAGCTGAAGCGGTCCTGCAAGGGAGACCGGCGGACGAGGGAATTCGTCGACTCCGATCGCCATATCCTGGAAAGAGACTACTATGCCTATCGCAGGACGCTGAAGCGGTTGACCCGGAAGCTCGGCGGCACCATCACGACAGCCGCTTCCGGCTCGCGCGACGCCTCCGATCCGGAGGCGCCCGTCGCCATGGACGCATCCCCCTCCCAGAATCGCAAGCGCGCCGCCTGAAGGCAGTGCGGCGAGGTCGCGGGCGGCGCAGCCGGCCGAGGCCGTGGAGTTGACCCCATGGGCAGCCATTCGACCGACCAAAACGGCGAGATCCGGAACTGGGAATCGTCGGAGACCTACAAGCCGGCGCGGCTGGTCCGGCCGCGCTCCGTCGACGATATCGTCCAGATCCTGACCGACACGGCCAGCCATCCGACGCCGGTGCGTGCCTTCGGCTCGATGCATTCGCCGTCGCGCTGCGCCGGCGACGACGGCGGCACCATGGTCGACATGACCGGGATGAGCCGGATCCTCGATATCCAGCCGGACCGGGTCACGGTGGAGGCCGGCGCCCTGCTCATCGACGTCGGACAAGCGCTGGCGGAGCGGGGCCTGCAGGTCCACATGAACACCGAGATCGGGAACATCACCCTCGGAGCGGCCGCCTGCGGCGCCACCAAGGACAGCTCCATCCCCGGCACGCAGGACTACGGCCAGCTCAGCTCCTACGTGCTCGGCGTCAAGCTCGTGAAGCCGAACGGCGAGATCTGCGAGATCACCGCCGAGGACAACCCCGAGGACATGGCGCTCATCCGCTCGAGCTACGGTCTCTTCGGCATCGTCTTCGAGGTCACGCTCCAGGTCCGGCCCCTGGCGGCGCTGACGGTGGTGCACAGGCGCTACACGCTCGAGAAGTTCCGCGCGGCGTTTCCCGAGCTGGTGGCGGAAGGCCACGGGCTGATGATGTACTTCTTCCCACACATCGACCGGATCACCGTCGAGCTGCGGCGCGAGGCGCCCGACCGGA
>JAKSBI010000110.1 GCA_022361215.1 Hyphomicrobiales bacterium
CGTTCCGACCGATGCCATGATCGAAGCCGTCACGCTGTTCGCACGCTTCGAGGGCGTCCTGCTCGACCCCGTCTATACGGGCAAGGCCGCCGCCGGGCTGATCGCGCTGATCCGGGAGGACCGCTTCCGCAAGGGCGAGACGGTGGTGTTCCTGCACACCGGCGGGACGCCGGCGCTGTTCGCCTATCGGGCGTCCTTTCAGGAGGCCGCCTCGGCGGCGTCGACATAGTGCCGCAACGCGGATCGCTTTTGACGATCCTGCCGACCTGATACTGTGGCCGAAAGCCGCAAGGGAAACCAAGGAGCATGGCGATGGGCTATACGCTTGAACAGCTAGCGAGCGATATCCGCGAGACATTGACGGCCAAATCGGCCGGCGAGGCACGGGGCGAGCTGGTGGCGCTGGTCGAGAAGGCGCTGACGGACGAGAGCTTCCTGGACGCCAATGTGCGCACCGGGCAGACCGAGCCGCGCCGCGTGATCTACGAAGACCCCGAGCTCGGCTTCTGCATCTGCGCCCACGCCTATGGCGACGCCGCACACTCGGCGCCGCACGACCATGGCTCGTCTTGGGCGATCTACGGCCAGGCGGAAG
Organism: Hyphomicrobiales bacterium; assembly: GCA_022361215.1. Classification (GTDB taxonomy): domain Bacteria; phylum Pseudomonadota; class Alphaproteobacteria; order Rhizobiales; family Methyloligellaceae; genus JAKSBI01. The sequence goes on from JAKSBI010000110.1 coordinate 596, forward strand.
GCGAGACGGAGATGACCGACTGGCGCATCGTCAAGCCGGTGGAGGGCGACGAGCCCGCGCTGGTCGCGCCGGAGAAGTCCTACGCGCTCTCTCCGGGCGATGCCTATTTCTACGACGTCGGCGCCGTGCATTCGCCGCGCCGCGAAGGACCCACCAAGCTGATCCGCATCGAGGGCGAGAACCTCGACACTGTGCAGCGCACACCCATGAAGCCCGCCGAAAGCGCCGCCGCCTGACGGTATCGCGCGCCACCCGACAGTGTTGCCAATCGGCCCGAGAGAAGGAGTCTGCGAGTATGAACACGCCTCAGCCATCCGAGCTGCTTGATGGCATTCGCCAATGGGTCGAGATCGAGAGCCAGACGGCCGACACGGATGGCGTCAACCGGGTCATGAGCGTGGTGGCCGATGGCTATGCGCAGGCGGGCGCCAAGGTGGAGCGCATCCCCGGCCGGGACGGCTTCGCCGACCATCTTTCGATCTCCACGCCCTGGGGCGGCGACGAGCCGGGCATTCTGGTGCTCTGCCACCTGGATACGGTGCATCCGAGAGGCACGCTCGAAACGCTGCCCTTCCGGGTCGAGGACGACAAGGCCTTCGGGCCCGGCATCTACGACATGAAGGGCGGCGCCTATCTCGCCTACGCCGCCTTCCGTACGCTCGCCGAGGCCGGGCGGACCACGCCGCTGCCGATCCGCTTCCTCTATCTGTCCGACGAGGAGGTGGGCAGCCCGACCTCGCGCGCGCTCATCGAAGCGGCGGGCGAGGGGGCCAAATACGTCCTCGTCACCGAGCCCGCACGGAACGGCGGCAAGGTGGTCACGGGCCGCAAGGGCACCTCGCGCTATGTGATCTCGACCGAGGGCAAGCCGGCCCATTCCGGGTCCCAGCACCAGGCCGGCCGCAGCGCCATTCGCGAGATGGCACACCAGATCGTGGCCCTGGAGGCGCTGACCGACTACGACCGCGGCCTTACCTTCAATGTCGGCTGCATCGAGGGCGGCACGACGCCCAACACGATCCCGCAGCACTGCTCCGTGGAGCTGGACGTGCGCATGACCAAGATCGAGGACGCCGACGAGGCCCATCGCATCGTGACGGGGCTCAAGCCCGTGGACCCGGACGTGTCGCTCACGGTAACGGGGCAGCTCAACCGGCCGCCCTACCAGAAGACGCCGGAGATTGCGGCGCTGCTGGAGACGGCGCAGGGGCTGGCGGCCGAGATCGGTTTCGAGCTGGCCGACACCTACACCGGCGGCGGCAGCGACGGCAGCTTCCTTGCAACCAAGGTGCCGACGCTGGACGGCCTCGGCGTCGACGGCTCGGGCGCCCACACCCTCAACGAGCACCTCTACGTGTCGTCGCTGGTGCCGCGCATGACGCTGCAGCGGAAGCTGTTCGAGACGCTGCAGTGACGGGCGGATGAGCGGGCGCGTTCGTGCCCCTCAAGCCGCGATCTTGCGCAGCTCGGGGATGACCTCGTCCGACAGCAGCCGCATGCTGGCAAGGGACGTGGAGAGCGGCATGCCCGCCCATTGGCCGCGGATGACCAGGTGGTTGACGCCGAGGTCCTCGCAATAGGGGCGGAGCTGCTCGTAGCACTCCTCCGGCGAGCCCAGCACGAAGCGGTTCTGGACCAGGTCCTCGAACGACTTGTCGAAGCTCTCGTCGTCCGGCATGGCCTTGTCCTGGCCCCATTTGGCGTAGTCCTGGTACTTGCCGAAGAGGTAGGGGCCGGCCAGCTTCATGGCCGTCTTCCGGTCCTTGGCGCAGAACACCTCTTTGAAGCCCGGCAGCTCCTTCGGCTCGGGCTTGCCCGCGGCCTCGAGCTCGGCGCGGTAAAGCTCCAGATGCCGCCGGACGGTCTCGACCGTCGAGTGCGGGTTGATGAACCAGGCGTCGCCCATACGCGCGGCGCGCTTGATCGCCTTGTCGTTGTTGGCGGCGATCCAGAGCGGCGGACGCGGCTGCTGCACCGGCCGGATGTTCATGCGCACATTGTCGAGCCGGCAGGTCGGCCCTTCGTAGCTCACCGAGTCCTCGGTCCAGAGCCGCTGGACCAGCTCCAGATACTCTTCGAAGCGCCTGGCTCGCTCGCCCCTGGGCACGTTGAAGGCGTCGAACTCGACGTCGCGGTAGCCGAGGCCGACGCCGAAGATGAAGTTGCCGCGGGCGATTACGTCCAGGCTGGCGACGGTCTCGGCGGTGTACACGGGATTGTGCAGGTTCAGCAGCAGAATGCCGAGCCCGATGGTCATCTCGCCCGCCTCGGGCGTCAGCCGCGCCAGCAGGGGCACGTTCTGCAGCTGCTTGTTGTTGCCCTCGTTCAGATAGTGCTGGCCGGAGAACAGCGAATCCCAGCCCTTGTCGCGCGCCAGATGCACCATCGTGATCTGGTCGTCGAGCGCGCTCACCATGTCGGTGTCGAGATATTGCTGGTTGGTGATGAAGAGTCCGATCTTCATGGTCGTTTCCCCCGCGGCGGTCGGTCGTTTGTTTACTTTGTCCGTAGGGTAAGCGAATTGGGTGGGCGAGCAAGCTGGGCGTCGGGCGAGCGAGCCGCTATGGTGGCGGCCGAAGAGGTGATCGCCGATGTATGAACCGCACCGACACGTCAAACTCACGCTCTGGGAAGAGCTGCGGCCGGGCTACGCCTATCTCTGGCGGCGCCTGACGGGCTATCGGCATCACGATCCGGAAGACCGCGAGGAGACGGCCTTTCTCGGCGTCTTCCTGTTCACCTTCCTGCCCTGGCTGCCGATCATCTTGCTGGCGCATGCGGTGAAGAAGGCCTGGCTGCTGATCGGGCGCCAGTTCTCGTCGTAGACATCCCATCTTTCGGGCCGCGCGTGGCGGTGAAGCTCTCCTCCCGGCGGGGGGTGTGGCCTTTTTTCGGCTTGCGTTTCGTTTCCGCCGCTGTACCCGTGACGGTCGGTTCGATGAGGGCAGCGGCGCGAAGACCGCCTGCCGGTTTTCCGAAGACGACAACAAGAGCCGTTGGGACGCCACGGTCTCGATGAACGGCAGCAGGCGCAGGCGATGGAGAGAGTGAGGCAGAGCCCGGACGGGCTCGATGGTCGGTTGCTTGCGGTCCAGGGTGTCATTCTGGCCGTGATGGCGCTGGCTTTGGCGGTGGTGCCGCGGTTGGTCCCGGCGCTGCTCGTCGCGTTGGGCCTCGTCTCCGCGATCCGACTCCAGGCCTCGGACGGGGCGGGCCTGCGCACGGTCGTGCAGCATCCGGTGTTCGTGGCGGTTGCGGCCTTGGCGGCCTATATGGCGTGCAGCATGCTCTGGGCCCTGGCCCCGGCGGCGGCTCTGGCCAAGGCGGGCGTCGTCATCCTGCTCGCCGCGGCCGGGTTGTGCGTGGCAGCCGATCTGGGCCGCTTGCCGCCGGCGCGGGCGAGACGCTTGGCGCGTTGGGCGCTTGCCGGGCTCCTGGCCGGCGCCGGTTTGCTGCTGGCTGATCTCCTGCTCGACCAGGCCATCTGGATCTTCATCCACAACGAGCTGCCGGGGCTGACCAGCACGGTGAAGAAGGGCATCGTGAGGGACGGCGACGTCATTCGTTTCGCAGAGGCGTTTCATCTCAATCGCAATGTCGCAGCCCTGGCGATCGTGCTTTGGCCGGTGGGGTTGCTGCTCTGGCGCGCGCTCGACGGCGGCTGGCGCTTTGCGGGGCTCGGCCTGCTCGCCGCCTTGACGGTTGCGACGGTGGCCATCTCGGACAGCCAGACGTCCATGGTGGCGCTCGGCATCGGCGCGCTCGTCCTTGCCGTCGCGCACATCTCCTGGCGCGCGCTGCGCGCGATTGTCGCCGTAGTTTGGATCGTCGGGCTGGTGCTGGCCGTCCCGCTCGGCGCGCTGCCTTACAAGCTCGGCTGGCACGAGTGGGAGTGGCTGCCGCGCTCCAGCGTGGCGGGGCGCTTCTACATCTGGAAGTTCACGGCCGATGCGGTGAGCGAACGGCCCCTGACCGGGATCGGCGCCAGGGGCACCCGGGTTTTGCAAAAGCGGCTCTACGCGGAGGGCCGGCTCGACGCCACCAACCGCTATAGCAAGCGGCCCGGCCGTCACGCCCACAACGCGTTTCTCCAGGTCTGGCTCGAGCTTGGCGCGCTGGGCGCGGCCGCTGTGCTGGCGGTCGGGCTGGCGGGGCTTTGGCGGCTGGGCCGGTGCTCGGCGCCGGGCGCGCGCGCCGGGCTTGCGCTTTTCGCCGTCTGCTGCGCCGTCGCCACCTTCGGCTGGGGCATCTGGCAGACCTGGCTGCTGGCGAGCTTCGCGCTGGCCTGGTCCCTGCTGGCCTTTGCCGAAGGGCTCGGCGCGGACGATCAGCGCGGCTGATACTGCGTGTCGCCGTACATGTTCTCCCAATGCCGGTCGTCGATGGGTCCGGAGCGCGGGCTCTTGGCCAGCGCCTCCAGGGCCTTTGCCACGGCCGGCCGCGCCTCGATCCGCTCCACCCAGGCCTTGACGTGTGGCACCTCGTCCGGGTCCTGTTCGCGCCAGTCGAAGGTGCGGGCCCAGGGGAAGAGCGCCATGTCGGCGATGGAATAGTCGCCGGCGATGTAGTCCCGGTCGCCGAGCCGTCGCTCCATGACCCAATAGAGCCGGCCGCATTCGCGGGCGTAGCGCCCGATGGCGTAGGGAATCTTCTCGCGGGCGTAGCGGCTGAAATGGTTGTACTGGCCGAACATCGGCCCGACGCCGCTCATCTGGAACATCAGCCACTGCATCGCGTCGTAGCGGGCCGCGCCGTCGGCGGGCAGGAACCGGCCCGTCTTCTCGGCCAGGTAGACCAGGATGGCGCCGGACTCGAAGACGGGGAGGGGGCGGCCAGCCGGGCCGTCCCGGTCGACGATGGCTGGGATCCTGTTGTTCGGGCTGAGGGCCAGAAACTCCGGCTTGAACTGGTCGCCGCGACCGATGTCGATGATGTGGGTGGTGTAGGCCACGCCCGTTTCCTCGAGCATGATGGCCACTTTGCGGGCGTTGGAGGTGTACCAGGCGTAGAAATCGATCATCGAGCCGCCCTCCCGGCGTCAGTCCCCGTAATAGTCGCGATACCAGGCCACGAACTTGGCGATGCCCTCCGCGATGGGCGTGTTGGGGGCGTAGCCGATATCGGCCGTTAGATCGTCGATGTCGGCATAGGTCTTGGGCACGTCGCCCGGCTGCAGGGGCAGGAAGTTCTTCTCGGCCTCGCGGCCGATGGCCGCCTCCAGGCAGGCGATGAAGTCCATCAGCTCGACGGGGTTGTTGTTGCCGATGTTGTAGAGCCGGTAGGGCGCGGCCGAGGTGGCGGCGTCCGGCGCGTCGCCATCCCAGTCCGGGTTAGCCCGGGCGACGGTGTCGACGGTGCGCACCACGCCCTCGACGATGTCGTCGATATAGGTGAAGTCGCGCGCGTGGTTGCCGTTGTTGAAGACGTCGATGGGCTCGCCAGCCAGGATCTTTTTCGTGAACAGGAACAGCGACATGTCCGGGCGGCCCCAGGGCCCGTAGACCGTGAAGAAGCGCAGGCCCGTCGCCGGCAGCCCGTAGAGATGGGCGTAGGTGTGCGCCATGAGCTCGTTGGACTTCTTGGTGGCGGCATAGAGGCTGACGGGGTGATCGACGTTGTGGTGGACGCTGAACGGCATGTCCGTGTTGGCGCCGTAGACGGAGCTCGACGAGGCGAAGACCAGATGCTCGACGCCATTGTGCCGGCAGCCTTCGAGCACGTTCAGGAAGCCGACCAGGTTGCTGTCCACATAGGCGTGCGGGTTCTCCAGCGAATAGCGGACGCCGGCCTGGGCCGCCAGATTGACGACGCGGTCGGGCTTCTCGCGTGCGAACAGATCCGCCATCGCCTCCCGGTCCTCGAGGTCGGCCTTGGCGAACAGGAAGCCGTTGCGCCCCTCCAGCCGTTCGAGGCGGGCGCGCTTCAGGGTGACGTCGTAATAGTCGTTGAGATTGTCGAGACCGACGACCCGGTCGCCCCTGTCGAGGAGCGCCTTGGCGGTGTGGAAGCCGATGAAGCCAGCGGCCCCGGTGACCAGTACCTTCATCTCGTCTCCCGGCGTTCCTAGATCCGTGCGTCGCTCTGCTCGGCCGGCACCACGCCCTTGATGTCGTAGATCAGGCCGCCGTCTCCGAGCAGCGCCTGCAGACGGTCGGCCCCGAGGGCGACGATGGCGTCGTGCCTGACGGCCAGCACGATGGTGTCGAACGGCCCCTCGGGCAGAGCGTTCTCGATCGCGAGGCCGTACTCGCTGCGAGCCAGGCCGGCATCGGCCAGCGGATCGTACACGGTCACCTCGGCCCCGAAGCCCGCCAGCTCGCGCGCCAGGTCCGCAATCTTGGTGTTGCGCGTGTCCGGGCAGTTCTCCTTGAAGGTGAAGCCCAGCACCAGCAGGCGGGCGCCGTCGACCCTGAGCTTGCGCTTCAGCATGGCCTTGATCACGTCTTGCGCCACGTAGCGCGCCATGCCGTCATTGATGCGCCGGCCGGCCAGGATCATCTCGGGATGGAACCCGATGGATTGCGCCTTGTGCGTCAGATAGTAGGGGTCGACGCCTATGCAGTGGCCGCCCACGAGGCCGGGGCGGTATCCGTGGAAGTTCCATTTGGTCGCGGCCGCCTCCAGCACATCCCGCGTCTCCAGCCCGAGCTCCTTGAACAGCATGGCGAGCTCGTTGATGAGCGCGATGTTGACGTCCCGCTGAATGTTCTCGATCACCTTCGCGGCCTCCGCCACGCGGATGGAGGCGACCTTGTGGGTGCCCGCCGTGATGACCTTGGCATAGACCGCGTCCACCAGATCGGCGATCTCGGGCGTGGAGCCCGACGTCACCTTGACGATATCGGGCAGGCGATGGGTCTGGTCGCCGGGGTTGATGCGCTCGGGCGAATAGCCGGCGAAGAAGTCGGTGTTGTAGGCGAGGCCGGACCGGGCCTCGATCGCGGGGATACAGACCTCCTCGGTCGCCCCCGGATAGACGGTGGACTCGAAGACCACCACGTCCCCGGGCGCCAGCGTCTCGCCCACCGTCCGGCTGGCCGCCACCAGCGCACCGAGGTCGGGCCGCTTGTTCTCGTCGATCGGGGTCGGCACCGTGACGATGTAGAAGTTGCAGGAGGCCAGATCGCCGACCTCGGCGGTAAAGGTGAGATCGCCCGCCGCCGCGAACTCCTCGTCGGTCACCTCGTTGGTGCGGTCGCGCTTCTCGGCGAGCTCCGAGACGCGCCGGCGGTCGATATCGAAGCCCACGACGGGGTAGTGCCGCGCCATGTAGACCGCAAGCGGCAGCCCCACATAGCCGAGACCGATCAGCCCAATGCGGACGGTCTGGAGCGTCGGATGGGTCATGCGGTGTCGTCCGGTTCGAAGGCGTGACGCTCCGGGAGGCCGCTGTCGCCATTTGGTTCCTAGGCCGGCGCCCGGATGTGCCGTTGCACGGAAAAGATCTCTGCGACCCCCGCGACTTGGCGGGTGGCTCTTAACATGCCGGCAATGTCTAAGCCAGAGACCGAGGCGGCGCAATGTCCGGACGGGGCGCGCGACGGCATGCGCTATCTCGTCGCGCGGCGGCGATGGCGTTGTCCGACGGCCGGCCAGCTGTTAATCGATTGTCGCCATGGAGCCCAGACAGCCGGAAGGCGAATGCTGATGTCCAAGCTCGAAGCGCGCCGGCAACCGGCCGGAGTCATGGAAACGGAGCCATCCATGGCAAGCGACAGGACGAACCTGTTGCATGTGCTTGTTTGCGGCGGCGAGGGAAGCGGCAAGACGGTCCTGGTCGACCGGCTGCTCGGTGCGGGCGCTCGGTGCGAAGGGCCGGCTGACGACGTCCCCGGGCTTGCGCGGCATGCCTTCGAGTCGGCGGCGCGCCAGTTCGTGCTTGCCGATGCGCGCGGCCACAAGCGCCATACCCGCGGCCTGCTGACCGGCGCGGGAGAGGCGGCGCTTGCGATCCTCGTCGTGGATGCCGAGCGCGGCGTGACGACCCAGACCCATCGCCATTGCTGCATCGCCAAGCTGTTCGGCATCGGCGGGCTTGCGGTCGCCGTCAACAAGATGGACGC
>JAKSBI010000309.1 GCA_022361215.1 Hyphomicrobiales bacterium
CAGGCTTGGGACGTTAGACGTCTCGCCTTTCACACAATCGACCTCGCCCGGTACGGGATCTCGCCGCGCTAGAGATATGACGTGTGGGGCGGTGGAGCTTTCACCCGAATCGCAAAAAAAATCTGCGCCCGCCCGGCTGGGAGGCGCGCGCGCGTGGAACGCCGATATTGGCCGCGAGGCCGAATGAACCCGCGCCAAAAGCCTGCAAAACGGCCCAATCCGATGGGGTCTCGCGTATGGGAGCGGGCTGGAACACACGCCGCCGCCGCATGGGCGGTCCAGTGCTGCAAGAACCGCCATCCGAACGTCATGGGAGTGATGTCTTCTTAGGGCATGCTGACGGCGGCGACGGCATTGAAGCCTTGGATCACGGGCGACCGCGTGCGTCTGCTCGCGGCTCTTTTCGCGCTTGCGGCTCTGGGCCTTGCCGAGGCGGCGGGGCGATGGGGCCTGGCGGTCTATGGGTTGAGCTTCTGGCACTATCCGATCTATGCGCTGGCCTTCTTTCGACGGCGGATCTCGCTGGCGCGGTTCAAGCGCGATGCGGTGCTGGCGAAGACCGTGTCGCTGGCGGCGCTCGGCGCCGTGCTGGCGGCGACGGGGCCGAGCCTGCTGTCGCTCACGGTCATGGCCGGGGGCTTCGCGCTCACCATCGCGGCGGCGCGGGCGCTCGGCCCGGACCGGACCTATTACGGCGTCGAGGTGGCCGGCCTGCCGCCGGCGCGCACGACCGCCTTTCCGTTCTCGCTGCTGCCCCATCCGATGCTGGTCGGCAACATGACGGCCTTCGGCGCCCCGCTGCTGGACGGGGCGTTCCGGGAGGCCTGGTGGCCGCTGGCGCTGCTGCATGTGCTGCTGAACGGGCTGCTGCTTCCGATGGAGGTATGCGGGCGCGAGAGCCGGCTGCTCGGCACGGTCTGGCCGCTGGCCGGGCTGGGGCTGGGCGCCGTTCTGCTGATCATCGGTTTCTGGGATGTGTGGCCGTTCGCCCTGGCCACGGCCGTCATGGGCCTCGCCTTCGGCGCCGCGCTCATGGGCCGGTACGCCAGGGCGGCGGGCCACGAGACGCTTCAGGAGACACCCTCATGAGTGACCAAGGTCAAAGCACTGTCATCGAGGCGGGGCGGCGGCAGCCTCCGCCGGCCCGGCGCATGTTCCGGGCCCGCATCGGGCGCTTCGACGATCCAGGCGCGCGCGCCCTCATGGACGAGCTGGCCCGATGGGTCGAGGACACTTATCGGGAGGACCTGAAGGCGCGGCCCTCCAAGCACGTCTATCTGCGCCACCTGCCCGACGACGTCGTGGCCAAGATGGACCGTCTCAGGGACGCCGACGTCATCACCTCGGCGATCCGCGAGCCGTTCGGCGCCGACGCGGTGATCACGCCGATGACGCACACGGACGAGCTCTACATCTCCCACTACAACCGGGATTACGGCGGCGATCACGGGCTCTTCACCAAGCATTACGACGGCAATCTGCGGTTCATGCCGATCGGCGCCGTGGTGCGCGCGCTGATCTATCTGCAATCGGACGCGACCTACAAGGTGGTGTTCGGCGACAGCCAGGTGGAGAAGGCGTTCGAGACCTACGATTTCGGGCTGCTCGACTTTCACAAGGAGCTGCACTGGATCGAGGGCGACTACAACCCGGACGACCGGCAGCGGATTCTCCTGAAGTGCAACTACCTCGTCGCGCCGAAGAACGCGGTCTGGCTGACCAAGGCCCTGCTCGCGGCCAACACCGGCATCTTCTACGCGGTCAAGGCGGCGATGGAGTATTCGAAGAGCCCGAAGACGCCGCTGCAATATGCGGTGGGGTATCTGTGCAACGCGATGCGGCTCCTGAACAACGTGCATCCGCTGGTGCCGATCGGGCTGATCGTGGCGGTGCTGACGGCGGCCGGTTGGGGGCTTTCGCGGCTGTGATCCGGCGCAGCGCTCAGGCCGCCGCAACCGCGCCGCGCAGGACCTCGCCGCGGTAGCTGAGGGCCTCGGCGATGTGGAGGCGGCGGACGGTGGCGTCGCCGTCGAGGTCGGCGAGGGTGCGGGCGACGCGGAGCGTGCGGTGGTAGCCGCGGGCGGAGAGGCTGAGGGCGTCGGCCGCCTCGCGCAGGAGCGTCTGGCCGCCCGTGTCGGGCGCGGCGATGGCTTCGAGCAGCTTGGTGGGGCAGTCGGCGTTGCTGCGCGCCCGTCCCTTGCTCTCGGCGAACCTCTCGGTCTGGCGCTTGCGGGCGGCCACCACCCGCGCCTGCACGGCGGCGCTGGGCTCGGCGGGGGCCGGGGCCATCAGGTCGGCGGCCGTCACCGCCGGCACCTCGATCTGCAGGTCGATGCGGTCGAGCAGGGGCCCCGAGATCCGCGCCTGGTAGCGGGCGGCGCAGGCCCGGCCCTGGCGGCAGGTATAGCCCGGCTCGCCGGCGCGGCCGCAGCGGCAGGGGTTCATGGCGGCGATGAGCTGGACGCGCGAGGGGTAGGCGATGCGGTGGTTGGCGCGGGCGATGACGGTCTGGCCGGATTCCAGCGGCTGGCGCAGCGCGTCCAGC